>JADZBY010000524.1 GCA_020851855.1 Anaerolineae bacterium | reverse complement strand
CTCTCGACCGGAGCAGCCATCGCTCGCAACGCCACCGGCATCAGCCCCGGCGCGGGGATCGGTACGTTCTTCTCAGTCGGGACCGGGCCGGGCGCGGCGTCGCTGATCAATATCCCCATCGGCTGGGTTCCGGGCGTCCTGCAATACGGCGGCATTGCCACGACGCTGGCCACCACGAGCTTCGTAGGACTGGACAAGTACAACATCGTCGAGTTTGGCGACGTGATGATCTTCATCCTCGAAGCCATCCCGTTTGGCGTCGGCCTCTTCTTCACCCTGGCCGACGACGCCAACTGGGGCTGGTTCGAGGACATGAAACGCGCCTTCCAAACGGGCTTCAGCCTGCCGGAAGGGTGACGGCAGGAAAGCACCTCACCCCCTGACCCCTTCTCCACGCGGAGTACCGCGTAGAGGGGGGAAGCCCGCGCCGGCATGAAGAGGGGCCGGGGGTGAGGACGCCTTGATGGGATAGCCCTGGTGAGGCGCTCTCTTGTCACGCGATTTGCGCCGCATAAGCGCTATACTTGTCCTCGGATCGCCGTGCCCGCCTTCTGAGGACTCCGCCATGAGCAGCTTCGCCACCGAACTCGAAGAACAACCCGACGCGCTTCACCGGCTGTTGGATGCAGTCGAAAGTGACCTGCACGCCGTGGGACCGCTCGCGGCGCAGCTGCGCGCCGGGCGCTTCCGCCGCGTGATCCTGACCGGCATGGGCGGCTCGTATTGCGCCGTCTACCCGGCCTCACTGTACCTGCTGAGCCACGGCGTGACAGCACTGCCGCTGCCCGCCGGCGAGCTGTTCCACCATGCGCCGGCAGCGCTCGACCCCGACACGCTGCTCATCGCCGTATCGCAGTCGGGCGCATCCGTCGAAACGCGGCGCGCCGTCGAAGAAGGGCCTCGCCCCGGCGCGATCATCGGCGTGACGAACGATCCCGACAGCCCCATCGCCCGCGCCAGCGATGTGATCATCCCGCTGCGCGCCGGGTACGAGGCGACCGTGTCCAGCAAGACGTACACCAGCTCGCTGGCCGCCATGCACCTGCTGGCGCGGGTGCTTCTCGGCGAGCCGCCGGAGCCGCACATCAGTGCGTTGCGCCGGACGGCGGACACGCTGCGCGAGGCGCTGCCCGTCTGGCAGGCTGCCGCGCGTGAGATGGTCGAGAAGCTGGACGGCGTGCAGACGCGCATCTTCCTGGGCCGCGGGCCATCGTTCGCCTCTGCAATGGCCGGGGCGCTCGTCACGAAAGAATGCGCGAAGGTCCCGACCGAGGGCATGAACGGCGCAGAATACCGGCATGGCCCGGTCGAGATCAGCGGCCCGGACGTTGCGCTGGTCATCTTCGGCGGCCCGGCGCATACCCGCGCGAACGCCCGGCGGCTGGCGGCGGACATGGCCGGGTTGGGCGCACGGGTTGTCTTCCTCGGCGCGCCGGCGGTGGACGCGCCCGGCGTCCTGAATGTCGCGGTGGACAGCCCCGACGACTGGCTGCTGCCCATCCTGGAGATCGTCCCGGCGCAGTGCTTCGCGGCGGCGCTGGCGGCCCATCGCGGCTTGCAGGTCGGGCATTTCTACCACGGCAAGAAGATCACGGTTGAAGAATAGGAACACCGGTCAAAAAGGGCGATTGAGCATGGCGGACGTCATCATCGGCGTTGACATTGGCGGCACGAGCGTGGTGGCGGCGGTGGTCGCGGCAGCCGATGGCCGGGTCTTGAGCCGCGACACGATGCCCACCGAAGCGCAGCGCGGCCCGGAAGACGGCATGCGCCGGATTGGCGACCTGATCGCGCGCGTGGCAGCGCAGGCCGGGCTGCCTGTCGATCACGCGCTGGGCATCGGCATCGGCTGCACCGGCCCCATCGACTCGGTGCGCGGGCGTATCCAGAACCCGTACACGCTGCCCACCTGGGACGACATGCCGGTCGTGGATGCGCTGGTCGAGCGTTTCGGCAGACCGGCGCTGCTGCTGCACGATTGCGCGGTGGCGGCGCTCGGTGAGCAGTGGGTCGGGGCCGGGCAGGGCGCGCGCCACCTGTTGTACATCACCGTGGGGACGGGCATCGGCGGCGGCATCATCGTGGGTGGGCGGCTGTATCGCGGCGTCGGGCTGCTGGCAGGCGAAGTCGGCCACCAGGTCATCGACCTGAACGGGCCGGCCTGTTATTGCGGGGCGCGCGGCTGCTGGGAGATGCTGGCGGCGGCCCCGGCGCTCTCCAAACTCGCCGCCGGGCGCGCCGAGCCGGATGGGCTGATGCTGCGATTGGCAGGCGGCGACCGCGAGAAGATCACGCCCAGGATCGTCAGTGAAGCCGCCGCGCAGGGAGACGCCGTCGCAAAGGCGCTCTGGGAGCAGGAAGCGCGCTACCTGGGCATCGGCGTGGCGAACCTGATGAACGTGCTCGCGCCGGAAGTGGTCGTCATGGGCGGCGGCATCATGCAGGGCTGGGAATCGCTCGCGCCGGTGTTCCTGGAAACGATCCGGGCGCGCGGCGCGATGGTCCCCTTTGATCAGATTCGCGTCGTGCCCGCCGGGCTGGGCCTGAACGCGGGCGTTATCGGCGCAGCGCGCGGACTGGCCGCGCATCTCCGGGGCGAACTATAGGCGGCGGTCCTCTCGCGCGGCAGACGCCTTTCACGGTATACTTCGCATCGCACATAGGATGGAGGTGCGATGCAGCGAGTTGCCATCCTGCACTACGCTGCGCCGCCGGTCGTGGGTGGCGTCGAGGCGACCATCGCCTACCACGCACGTGGGCTGGCGCGGCTCGGATACGCGGTGCGTGTCCTGGCGGGAAGTGGCGCGTCGTTCGCGGACAACGTCGATGTTACGGTGGAGCCGCTCCTGAGTTCGACGCACCCTGACGTACTTCAGGTGAAGCGCGATCTCGACGCCGGGAAGGTGACCGGCGCGTTTGAGGCGCTTCAAGACCAGTTGATCGTTCGCTTGCGTGGCGCACTGGCGGGCTTCGATGCCTGCATTGCCCACAATATCCCCACCCTCAATAAGAATCTTGCCCTCACGTCGGCGCTCCACCGTGTCTCCGGCGAGCTTGGCGTGCGCGTCATCGCCTGGTGTCACGACCTGGCCTGGACGAACGCGCAGTACCAGCCGGAATTGCATGACGGCTGGCCCTGGGACCTCTTGCGCCAGCCGTGGCCCGGCGCGCGCTACGTCACCGTGTCCGAGCCGCGCCGCTACGAGCTGGCCGACCTGATCGGCATCCCGCCGGAGCAGGTCGCCGTCGTGACTCCGGGCATCGATCTGGCGGCCTTCCTGGGCTGGACGCCGGCCATGAGCGAGATCGTCGAAAAGCTCGCACTGGCCGACGCCGAAGCGACGCTCTTGCTGCCCGCCCGCATCACGCGGCGCAAGAATATCCAGCTTGCGCTGCGCATCCTGGCCGAAGTGCGCCGCCAGTCGGGCCGCGACTTCCGCCTCGTCGTCACCGGCCCGCCAGGGCCGCATAACCCGGCCAATCCGGGCTACCTGGGCGAGCTTCTGGCGCTGCGTGAAACGCTTGATCTCGGGGGAAGCGCGCATTTCCTGTATGCGCTGGGCGGCGCGGAGTCGCCGTTTGTGCCGGACGACGCGACGATGGCCAACCTGTTCCTGTTTTCCGACGCGCTGCTGTTCCCCAGCACACAGGAAGGCTTTGGAATCCCGGTGCTGGAAGCGGGGCTGGCCGGAATCCCAGTCTTCTGCGCCGATCTGCCGCCGCTGCGCCGGTCGGGTGGGGACGAGGCGCACTACTTTGACCCGGAAAACGGCGCGCCGGATGCCATCGCGGCGGTGATCGTGCGCGAGCTGGACGAGAGCCGCACCTTTCGTCTGCGCCGGCGCGTGCGCCGCGACTACCGCTGGGACGCCATCATCCGCGACCAGCTTGCGCCGCTCTTAGAGGAAGTGAAACGGTGATCATGGAAGGCCAACACGTCGCAAATGTGATGCTCGTCGTTTCGACGGAGCACGAGCTAGAGCACTGGGCCAAACTGGCGGCCTCGTTGACCGCGCCGGGTGGAACGCTCTACTTGCGCGGTCTGATCACGATGCCCGAAGGCAGCTCCCTGAGCGAAGGCGCGAATCCGGCCCGCCAGCTGCGCGAGGCGCTGGACAAGATCAGCCGCGATGTCGAAGCGGCGCACCACGAGACGCTGGTCTACGTGGATTATCGCCCACTCTCCCGGCTGGTGACGGACGTATCCTCACTGGGCGTCGAGACGGTCATCATCCAATGGGAAGGCCCGGCAGCGCTGACCGGCGGCCTGACGTCAGACGACATTCTGCGCGCTGTGCCGGTGGACGTGGTGCTGTTGCATGGCGCGCCGTGGCAGTTCGAAGGGCCGGTGCTGCTCTCGCTGCGCGGCGGCCCGAACATCGATATTGGCCTGCGCGTTGCGGCGGCGCTGGCGGGCGACTCGACCATCACGCTGTTTCACGTGGCCGATACACCCGGCAGCACGCCGAACCTGAGCGAGATCATGCGCGCCGAGCCGCTCGTCACGCGCGCCGTCACGGCGGTGACCCGCGTGGCCGAGGGCATCGTCTACGAGGCGCGCTATCACCGCGCCATCGTCATGGGCGCGACGTTCCCGCAACCCGACTACACGACGAGCAGCATGAACCCGGCCTTGCAGACGGTCTTTGCCCGCGCCAACCGACCGCTGGCCCTGGTGCGCGCCCGCGTGCCCGAAGAGGCCGGCTTTCACGCGCCTGTGCGCCGCTTCCGCCCGGTGGAGAACCTGTCCGTGCGCGTGGACCGCTGGTTCGCGGAGAACACCTTTCACAGCCGCGAATTTGCCGACCTCGACGCGCTGGTCGCCATGAAAAAGAGCCAGGGCGTGACCATCAGCCTGGGTCTGCCCGCGCTCAACGAGGAAGAGACGGTGGGCGAGGTGATCACCACCCTCAAGCGTGCGCTGATGGAAGAAGCGCCGCTGCTCGACGAGATGGTGCTCATCGACAGCAATTCCGAAGACCGCACCGTCGAGATCGCGCAGTCGCTAGGCGTGCCGGTGTATCGCCATCCCGACATCCTGCCCGAAGTGGGGACCTACCAGGGCAAAGGCGAGGCGCTGTGGAAGAGCCTGGCCGTGTTGAAGGGCGATATCGTCGTCTGGATCGACACGGACATCACCAACATGCACCCGCGCTTTGTGTACGGCTTGCTCGGCCCGCTGCTGAAACGGCCCAGCATCCAGTACGTGAAGGGCTTTTACCAGCGCCCGCTGCGCGTGGATGGCGTGTTGCAGGCGGTGGGCGGCGGGCGCGTCACGGAGCTGGTCGCGCGCCCACTTCTGAACCTGTTTTACCCGGAGCTATCGGGCATCATCCAGCCGCTATCGGGCGAGTATGCCGGGCGGCGTGAGGCGTTGGAGCGCGTGCCGTTCTTCAGCGGCTACGGCGTGGAAACCGGCCTGTTGATCGACCTGCACGGCCTGTACGGGCTGGACAGCATCGCGCAGGTTGACCTGGAAGAGCGCGTGCACCGCAACCAGCCGCTCACCAACCTGAGCAAGATGTCGTTTGCCATCCAGCAGGTGTTCATCTCGCGGCTGGAAAAGCGCTACGGACTGCAAATCCTGCGGCGTGTGAACCGCAGCATGAAGCTGATCGTGCACGAGCCGGAGCGTTTCGCGCTGGACATCGCCGAGATCAGCGACTTCGAGCGCCCGCCGATGATCGACGCGCCGGGCTACGTCCGGGCGCGCGCCGGCCAGACGCATAGCGGCTAAGGATGTCGGGCACGGGCAATCGCATCAAAGCGGCCTCACCCCCGGCCCCTCCCCATGTCCGCCACCCCAGACCACCCATTGAACGCAAGCGTTCAATGGGAACCCGGTCGGGGACCTCGACGGCATGGAGAGGGGAGATCGGCGGCCTGTCGCCGCGCGATTCCCCCTCTCTACGCGGTACTCCGCGTGGAGAGGGGGTCAGGGGGTGAGGCGTTTTCCTGCTGCCTGCCTTAACGGCGGATTGTGATGCGATTGCCCTGGGTCAGGGGGTGAGGCCGGCCCCTGGCAGCCTCGCTTTCAGGTATACTGGTGGGGGACACGGAGACATGGCCGCGATGATCGACATTCGCGCAACCCTCAAACAGGCCGCCGATGCCTACAAAGCGGGCGATAAAGCAGCCGCGCAACGCCTGTGCCTGGACATACTGACCGAGGACCCCACCCACCCGGATGCGCTGTTCCTGTCGAGCTTCCTCACGGATATTCCGGCCCGACAGGTGACCTT
>JADZBY010000523.1 GCA_020851855.1 Anaerolineae bacterium | reverse complement strand
TGAAGCTACGAAGCCCTGATGGGCCAAGATGCCTGCGCAGCCCGTCAGGGCTTTGTGATCTCAGCCCGGTCGCTTCAGCGCCGGGCGCGCCTGATACTGGGCGCGCACGTCCCCCTTCCCCACCTGGACAATCGTCTCAACACGCCCTAAATCAGCGCGCCCGGCAGTGCGCCCACCACGAGCGCCGAGAGGCACAGCAGCGCGGCGAGAAGGGCGGCAAACACGGCCTGCGGCGCAGAATCGGGGCGTGACTCGCCGGGGGGAATCGCCGCGCCGAGCACGACCACCACACACAGGGCCACGCCCGGCGAAATGACCGGGAAATCGACCATCTGGTGCGCCAGAACGCCCGCCAGCGCCGCCAGCGGCCACGGAGTCGCGGCGCGCGCCCGGTACGCCGCCCGGCCCAGCCCGATGAGGGTCGCCGCCAGCGCGACGAGTCCCGGGATGCCCATCTCGGCGGCGGTGTGCAGAAGGGCGTTGTGCGCGTGCAGGTGCATGATGTCCTGGCCGGTGGTATCCAGCAGCCGGAAGGTGAACAGCCCGTGCCCGGTCAGCGGGGCTTGCACGAAAAGCTGGAGCGCGTGCCGGTACAGGTCGCTGCGACCGGTGTCGCCGCGCAGGAAGAAGAGCGCGAGCACGACCGGGACGCCCATCACGGCGATCATCGCGGCGGCGCGCGGCATGCGCAGCATCAGGATCACGCCCAGCGCCGCCAGCACACCCAACCACGCGCCCCGGCTGCCCGTCACCCACGTCAAGAGCGCCATGAGCGCCAGATAGGCCGCCCAGCCGTACCGCTGTGAGCCTTGCGCCGTCAGGGTGCGACCGGCGGCAAGAGGCGCGATCATGACCAGGAGCGCGCCCAGGATATTTGGGTTGCCCTGGAAGCCCGCGATGCGCTCCGCATCGAGCATCACGTCCACGAGCGCGCCCAGCGGCAGTACCGCGGCGGCGACGAGCAGACCATCGACCAGCGCGCCCGCTTGCAGCGCCCGGTTGGCCCGCGCGTCCTGGATGGCATACCAGGCCAGGATGTACAGGCCGGAGAACCACAGGCCCACGCCGATGCGCGGCAGGGAATCCAGGTTGGCCAGCGTGGAGACGGCGAAGGCGATCAGCCACAGGGGCAGCACCCGGTCGAGCGCGGTGCGCGGCCAACGCCAGCCGTCGCGCCGCCGCACGTACAGCCAGCCGCCGACGGCCCCCGCCAGGATCAGGATGCTGGCGGTGACCGTGGACCGGGTCATGATGCCCGTCCACGTCCCGCCCATGACCAGCACGTAGCTCAGCAGCGCGGTGAGAGCGCCCACACCCGCACGTCGAGGCGTAACGGCGACGGCGGTGCGAATGTTCATAGGGCAGGCGGACTCGCGGTACGGTTCAGAAGGTGAGGTGGTCGCCCACGGACACGCGCTCAAGCAGGCCGGGCCGGGCCTCGATGACGTATTGGGCGGGCACGCGCGGCGCATAGGCCAGCCGCCAGGGCCGCGCCAGCACTTTGTCCACGACGCAGCGCTCTTTGTCCAGCCAGACCGTGGCAATGGGGAAGGCCATGAACAGCATGTGGATGCTGGCGTTCATCTTGCTCTCGCCGCCGTAGACGAAGATCAGCCCTTCGCCCTCGGACAACGAACGCCGGAACATCAAGCCGCGAAACCTGCACCAGAACGAGGAACACCACCGGGCGCGATCCAGAAGGACCGCGCCCGTGACCGCATTGCGTACCGTGCGTATCGCGCCGGAGCCGGGCGCAGCAGGCGACGTCATGGGATGCGCAACACCTGCCCGGCGTAGATCAGGTTCGGGTTGACGATGCCGTTGGCCTGCATGAGCGCTGCCAGGCTCACGTTGTAGCGCAGCGAGATGCGGAACAGGTTCTCGCCGGGCTGCACGGTGTGCGTGCCGCCGCCCGCGCCGGGCGCTGCCGTGGGCACGCCGGGTTGGGTGGGCACAATCGTCGGCGCGACGGTCCCGCCCGGCGGGTTGTTGCCCGGCCCTGGCACGGCGAGCACCTGCCCGATGACCACCAGCGCGGGGTTGACGATGCCGTTCTGCCGCGCCAACTGCTCGACGGAGACGTTGTAGCGCCGCGCCACTGCCACGAACGTGTCGCCGGGCTGCATGATATACGTGCCGATGCCGTTGAGCGTCGGGCCGTTCAGGACGGCGGTATCGACCGGCGAGCCGCCCGTCTGCGGCGGCTGAGTCGGCGGCAGCGTCGGGATGACGGGCGTGCCGATGGTCAGCGTATTCGTCGGCGTCGGAACGCCCTGTGGGACGGGGATGGTGAGCGTCTGGCCGAGCACGATCAGACCGTCGGCGCGCAGGTTATTCAGCGCGATGATGGCGTCCACGCGGCTGTTATAACGCACCGCCAGCTCGCCCACCGTATCGCCACGAGTCACGACGTGCGTGATCCGGCCCGGCAGGTCGGGGAAGTTGGGCGTGGTCGCGCCCGGCGTGCGGATTTCCACCGTGGGCGGGATCAGGGTCGGGCCGCCGGGCGTGACGGGCTGAACAGTGCCCTCACGGGTCGGCTCGAAGGGGTTGGGCGTGTTTGACGGCTGCCCGACGACGGTCGGCGGGACCGCCGTGGTCGGCGCTGGCGTGATGGGCGTGGGCGAAGGCGTCGCGCTGGACGGCACGGATGTCACGCCGCCGCCGCTCGATGTCAATTCGGCGTCGTCCACGTACACATGGTTGTGCCGCACCGGGTCATTCATGATGGCGCGCACGAAGACGGTGACCGTGCTGCCGCTGGCGACGGCCTGCGCTTCCAGCTTGCGGTACTCGTCGTAGAACGTGGCGCTGCTGCCCCACACGATGCTCGGACTCTCGCCGTTCACGCCGCCCGTCGGGTCGATGCCGACCTGCACGACGACCTCGCCGGCCTGCTCGCTCTCGGCGGGATCGTCAAGCTCGGTAGACCAGACATTGATATGGGCGCTGAAGGACACCGGAGCGCCGGGCGCAACGTTAACCTGTTGATAAACGCCGCCGGTGAAGGTTGCGTACAGCTCGTAAAATTCCTGGGCGCGCTGCCCGCTCCGCACGCGGCCTGCCGCCGCCGTGGTGTCTGCGGGGAGATATTGTGGCGTGATATTTGACCAGCTCGGTTCGCCTGCACGCCGGGGGATATTCCAGGCAGACCAGCCTGGCGCAACGAGGCGGCGTACATCGCCGCTGAACGCGGCATACTCGCCTTCGAATCCCGGATTCGTGAGCAGATTCCCGCTCTGAGCTGTGGCCGGGCCGATGGCGGTGAGCGTCATCGCGCACAACACGATGAGCGTGAACCACCGCAAGCCTGGCAAACGTGAGTGCCGGTTGTGCATTGGCGTCCCCCTCCACGCAAGCGGAGTTATGCGCAAATCAGTGTAGCATGAAACCTGCAAATGGGGCCAATGGCGCGCAGGGGGCCATTCAGGGCCGCCCAGTAAAACGTCCTCACCGCGTGGCCTGCTCTCCCCACTCAGGGCCATCGCGTCAAAATCCGCCGTTGAGGCAGGCAGCAGGAAGACGCCTCACCCCCTGACCCCCTCTCCACGCGGAGTACCACGTAGCGAGGGGGGAAGCACGCGCCGGCATGGCAGCCGATCTCCCCTCTCCATGCCGTCGGGGTCCCCGACCGGGTTCCCGTTGAACGCTTGCGTTCAATGGATGGTCTGGGGTGGCGGACATGGAGAGGGGCCGGGGGTGAGGACGCTTTGATGCGTTTGCCCTGACTCCGCGTAAAGAAGGAACCACGAGTGAGGTACAGGTGAGGTACAATGGGCGGAACGATGACGCAGGATGACCATGATCGCAGACCACGCCGACGCCGCAACCCTTCACCGCTTTGGCGCGCTGATCGCCGGGCGCGCCGGCCCCGTCGATCTCGCCCAAACGGACTGGCCGCCGTTGATCCGGCTCGCGCTCGAAAATAACCTCGCGCCGGCGCTGCTCCAGGCCGCAAAACGCGCCGGATCGCCGCCCGATGCGCTGCCCGAATGGGGGGCCGTCGTCGCGGCGTGGCGGGGCAGCGCAGTGCGCGGGGTGTACCAGCAGGCGGCGCGCGAAACGCTGAGCCGTGCGTTCGACGCGGCGAGCATCCCGGCCATCTGGCTCAAGGGCGCGGCGCTGGCGCATACCGCCTACTCGAAGCCGTCCATGCGCCCGATGGGCGACCTGGATGTGCTCGTGCCGCTGGAGAAACGCGAAAAGGCGCTGGAAACCGTGCAGGCGCTCGGCTACGACTTCTACCTGGAAGGCGACCACGTGCTCGACGTGATGGACAAAGCCGCCGCCGAGCGCGTCATGCACCATTACCACCTGCGCGGCGGGCCGCAAGACAGCATCGTGCTCGAAGTGCACTGGTCCCTGCTGTGCGGCGGCGGCCAGTTGCTCGACCGCGCCGGGCACGACTGGTTCTGGTCGCAGACACAAACGCTGGACGGCGCTCCGCGCTGGCAGGCGTTCCGGCCCGAAGCGCAGTTGCTCCACCTGTGCGCCCACGCCATGCTGCATCACGGTCTGGCGCACATCGGGCTGCTGCACTTCTTCGACCTGGACCGCGTCATCAGCGCCGGGCCGCTCGACTGGGGCGTGATCGTCGATCAGGCGGACCGCTTCGGCTGGACGTTTGCCGTCGGTGAAGCGCTGCGCCGCGCCCGCGACGTATTCGGCGCGCCCGTGCCCGACTCCGTACTGCGTGAGCTGGCGGCGCGGCAGTCCGGCGACGAGGAGCGTTGCCGCGTGCTGCTGCTCGAAGGCAAAGGCTCGCAGTGGGAAGGGATGCGCCGCTTTCTGGCGCGGCTGTCGTGGCGTGAGAAGCTGGCGTATGCGCTGCGCACGGCCATACCACCGCGCGCCTACATGCGCAACCGGTACGCCGTGCCTGCCGGGCGCGCCGTGTGGCCGTTCTACCTGCACCGCTGGCGCTTTCAGGCCGGTGAGGCGCTGGCGTGGCTGCGCAAACGGCGCGCCGTGCGGCGGCTAGCGAAACAGGGCGATGAACGTCCGGGCCAGGATGCCCAGGTCGGTTAGAAGACTCGCCCGCGCCACGTACTCCAGGTCGATAGCCAGCTTTTCCGGCATCACGTGCTGGACGTAGTGCGTCTCCCAGTCGGGGCGGTCCAACGCCTGCTCTTCGTTGCGGAAACGGACCGACGCCGGGCTGGTGATGCCGGGGCGCACATCGAGCGCGCGGCGCTGGTCGGGCGTGTACAGGGCCACGTAACGCGGATCTTCGGGGCGCGGCCCGACGATGCTCATCGTGCCTTCCAGCACGTTGAGAAGTTGCGGCAATTCGTCCAGCTTGGTGCGGCGCAAGAGGCGGCCAACGCGCGTGATGCGCGGATCGCCCGCCGCCGTGATGCCCGGCCCACGCTGCGCCGCGTTGGCCACCATGGAGCGGAATTTGCGCACCCGGATCGGCGCGCCGCCCTTGCCCACCCGCACGCCGTGGTAAAAGACCGGCCCTGGCGAGCCGAGCTTGATGGCGGCGGCGATGGCCAGCAGCAGCGGCGCGAGCACGATCAGCCCCGCCGCGCTGGCCAGCACATCAAAGGCGCGCTTGAGCATGGAATGGCCTCACCCCTGACCCCTCTCCATGTCGCCGCCCTCTATCACCTATCGAACGCAGAGCGCCCAATGGTGACCCGCTCAGGGACCCCGGCGGCATGGAGAGGGGAACCACGTTGCCGCTGTGCGTCTCCCCTCTCTACCGTACTCGGTGGAGAGGGGCCGGGGGTGAGGTGGTCCTGTTTATCTTCGGAACTGCTTCACGATGGCCGTCACGGCGTCGATCACGTCGCTCACGTCCTGATCGCTCAGGCGTGGGTGCAGCGGCAGCGAGATCGTGCGCCGGTATTCTCCGACCGCGACCGGGTAATCGCCCGCCTGCCAGCCGTAGCGCTCGCGGTAGTACGGGTGCAGGTGAACCGGGATAAAGTGCACGCTGCTGCCGATGTTGCGCGCCTTCAATTCTTCGATGAACCGGGCGCGGTCGATGGTCAGCCGGTCCAGGTTCAGCCGCAGCACGTACAAGTGCCAGCCGTGTTCGACGTTGGCGCGCTGCGTGGGCGTTTCCAGCGCGTCAAGCGGCGAAAACGCGGCGTTGTACGTGGCCACGATGTCGCGCCGCCGCGCCTGGAACATTTCCAGCCGCCGCAATTGCACCAGCCCGATGGCCGCCGCGATGTCGGTCATGTTGTACTTGAAGCCGGGCAGCACGACCTCGTAATACCACGAGCCTTCCGCGCTGTACCGCTTCCAGGCGTCGCGGTTCATGCCGTGCAGGCTCCACAGCCGCGCTTGCTGGACCAGTTCCGGCGCGCCGGTCAACATGCCGCCCTCGGCGGTGGTCAAGTTTTTCGTCGCGTAGAAGCTGAAGGCCGTCAGCGTGCCCAGCGTGCCGATGCGCTGGCCGTCGTAGGCCGCCGGGAGCGCGTGCGCCGCGTCTTCGATGACGTGCAGGCCGTGCGCCTTCGCCAGATCGAGCAGCGGGCGCATGTCGCACGGGTGGCCGGCGTAATGGACCGGCATCAGGGCGCGCGTGCGCGGCGTGATCTTCTCCGCGACGCGCGCCGGGTCGATGCACAGCGTGTCCGGCTCGATATCGGCCAGCACGGGCGTCGCGCCGACGTGCTCCACGACATTCGCCGAGCAGATGAAGGTCATCGGCGTGGTGATCACCTCGTCGCCCGGCCCGATGCCCAGCGCCGCCAGCGCGACGTGCAGCGCGCCGGTGCACGAATTTACCGCCAGGCAGCCCGGCGCGCCGGTGTACGCGGCAAATTCTTCCTCAAACTGGCGCGTTTTCGGCCCGGTGGTGATCCATTCCGAGCGCAGCGTTTCGACCACCGCCTCGACTTCCTCTTCGGAGATCGACGGCGGCGAAAAGGGCAGGAACTCGGCGCGGCGTGGCAGGTGCGCGCTGGAATGGCTCACGTTCGGCAAGGGTGTGTTCATCGTCGTCCTGGCATTCGTAGGGTAGGCCCGGCGCGGCTCCCTGATTCGGGCGCTTCCGGTCCCGTGCGCTTTTTCTCGATGTCGCCCACCGACACCGTGGTATTCACCAGCCGGCCCAGCACATCGAGCAAGAGCCGGACGCGCTCCGTGCCGCTCAGGCGCATGTCAAAGATGGCCTCGTACCCGGCGAACGGCCCCTTGGTGATCTTCACCACGTCGCCCTTTTTCAGCTCGCCAAAGGTCAGGCCGCCCATCGCTTCGAGCGCGGCGATGCGCCGCCGCAGCTCGTGGATGAAGTTGTCCGGGATGTGGGCGGGCACGCCGCCGAACTCCACCAGCCCGACTGCGCCGGGTAGCCACTGCAGGACGCTGAAGCGCACGGCTTCGAGGTCCACGCGGACGAACATGTAGTTCGGGAAATAGGGCCGGATGCGCGACGCACGCGGGTTGACGGGCGTCACCGTGATTGTTGGAAAGTACGTCTCGACGTCGTTGGCCTCAAGCTGGCCATGTACCTGGCGCTCTTTATGCGGTTTGGTCCGCAACGTATACCAGCGCACGTCTCCAGTTGTCACAAGCCACCCTGAATCACTCGTCCACGGCGCGCGAGCCGGGACCCGTCGTCTTTGCGCGGGCTATTGTAGATCAAACGTGGGGAATGAGGTAGGGAAGGGGGACGTGTGCGCAGAGTAAGCGCCTCAGTGCTGCAACCAGGAAAGAACTCCCCCTAACCCTGCCCTTCCCCCCATCAAGATGGGAAGGGAAAACCGGCTCTGGAAGTCCCTCACTACTTTATGGAGCTGGGGTTGGGGTGGGGGAAAAAGCCTGAATCCTCGTCACGGGGGTGCACCATCCATCCGCTTCCTTCTCACCATTCGCTCAGTCAGCCTTAACACGGCCTACATTACTCGACTTTAGATTCTCCAGTAGGCTCAGACAGGAGTGAACCCAACCCGCAGGCTATCCCGGTGGACAGGCCCCGGCCCTGTGCTGCCGCAGTTGCGTGCACCCAGGCCACAGCGCTATGCTCTAGGTGCAGTGCGAATACCCACGGGAAAGAGCACCCCCGCTCTGACATCGTGACAACGTGACGGTCTCAGGAGTGTGAAGATGAATCGGCTATCTCGTTTGGTACTACCAGCGGTGGTCGCCGTGGCGCTGACCACAGGCGTCCTGCTTGGCTCGGCCTTCAACGTGAGCACACTGCAAGCCCAGGGTCCAACCGCAGTCGTGGATGACCAGAGCGCCATCCTGGAAAGCGTGTACAGCCTGGCCAACCCCTCGGTGGTGAGCATCGTGGTGCGCGTGCCGGCCAGCGCCGCCATCAATGACATGATGCCCTTCGTGGACCCGCGCAACAACCAGACGCCCGATTTCCAGTATGGCCAGGGATCGGGCTTCCTCTACGATACGAACGGCCATATCCTGACCAACGCGCATGTGGTCGAGTCCGCCGACCGCATCGACGTGACATTCTCCAACGGTCTGACCCTTGAGGCGGAAGTGGTCGGCATCGCGTCCGACTCCGACCTGGCCGTGCTCAAGGTCGACCCGGCGCTCGTGCCCGCCGGGCCGCTGACGCTGGCCGATTCGGACGTCGTGCAGGTCGGGCAGCGCGCCATCGCCATCGGCAACCCGTTTGGCCTCAGCAATACGATGACCGAGGGCATCATCAGCGCCGTGGATCGCTCGCTGCCACAGTCCACGTTCCGCATCCCGAAGATTCTGCAGACCGACGCCGCGATTAACCCCGGCAACTCCGGCGGCCCGTTGCTGAACGTAGACGGGCAGGTCATCGGCGTAAACACGGCCATTCGCTCCGGCGTGCAGCAGTCGTCGGGCGTCGGGTTCGCCATCCCGTCGAACATCGTGCGCCTGATCGCGGACGAGCTGATCGCCACCGGCAAGGTGACGCACTCGTACCTGGGCATCACCGGCCAAACGCTGACCACGCGCCTCAACCGCGCCCTGGAGCTGCCGCTGGACTTCCGCGGCGTGCTGGTGGCCGAGGTCCCGGCGGGCGGCCCGGCAGCGCGGGCGGGCCTGCGCGGCAGCGCCAATGAAACGACCATCAACGACGAGGTCTACCAAATCGGCGGCGACATCATCACTGCCGTGGACGACCAGCCGGTGCGCGTCTTCGAGGACCTGCTCGCCTATCTCTTCACCAAGACCAATCCGGGCGATACGGTCACGCTTACCCTACTGCGCGACGGGCAGGAGATGAAGGTCGACGTAACGCTCTCGGAGCGGCCTGCAACGGTGAGCTTCCGCTAGAGCTTTACATGAAAGAGGATACACCACAGGCGATGAAAGTGAGTAGACTGAGGGGGTATCCACTGAGGAGACCGGAAACACGACAGTCCCGCGAGGCTGACTAGAGCTAGGTCGAGCTGTCC
>JADZBY010000522.1 GCA_020851855.1 Anaerolineae bacterium | reverse complement strand
GACGCCGCCGATACGCTGACGATCACGATCCGGGCCACTGTGCGCGCGCTGATCGTGGACGAGCAATCGGCGCGCAGTGCGGCATTGGCCCGGCTCTCGGCGCAGATTCCGCCGGGGCGGCGGCTTGTGCTGGACAGCATCCGCTACGAGCGCGGCCCGGTGCGCACCGAAAACGGCCAGACCACGTTCACGCTGAGCGCATCGGGCAACATCGCGGCGGCGGTGGACGTGGATCGCGTCCGGCAGCGCATCGCCGGGATGGACGTGCAGACGGCGCTGGACACGCTCAATCAGGGCTGGCTGCTCGATCCGCGCCGTGCGCCGGAGATCGAGGTGTGGCCCGCCATCCTGGGCCGCCTGCCCGCGCTGCCCATCCGCATCGGCGTGTCCGTCGAGCAGCTCCCATGACCGAAGCGACCGGCTCCGGCTCTCCAGGGCGGCCCGCCCGCCCCGGCCCGCTGCTGGGCATTGACCACGGGGCGCACGTCATCGGCTTTGCCCTGTGCGATGCGTCGTGGATCGTCGCCCGCCCACTCGGCCTGCTCCGGCGCACGACGCGCGCCGCCGATTTCGCCCACATCCGGGCGCTGGCCACGAAGCACGAGGCGCGCGCCATCGTGGTTGGCTTGCCCCTCATGCCGCGCCATTTCGAGGGCCACGCCCAGAGCGACACGGTGCGGCGCTGGGCCACCCGGCTCGCCGCCGCCGTGCCGCTGCCCGTCTTCCTGTGGGACGAGTCGCTGTCCACCTTCGAAGCCGCCGAGCGCGCCGCCGACGCGGGCCTGGAGCGGGCCGGACGGCAAGACGACCGCGCCGCCGCGATCATGCTCCAGAGCTTCATCGACGCCCACCCGCCCGGCAGCGCCCTGCCGCAACCGGTGCGCCGCGCGCCTATGCTATAATCTGCCTCATTCGGGCTGCTGCTCGGAAAGGTAGCGGGAATGTCAACGTATCTGCGTGAATTGTTCCGCCTCTTGCCGGGGATGCTAGGGGCGATTTTTGTCGGCGTCACGGCCACGCTGTTCATCGTCTTTCCGCGCGTCGTGAACTGGCTGGCCGACCGGCTGGGCAACATGGGCGATCCGCTCGATGTGGGGCAGGCGCTCATCCATTGGGCGGCGGCGCTGCTCATCAACATCGTGTTGATCTACTACTTCGTTTACCGTCCGCTGCAACGGCTGCGCCAATCGCGGCGGGCGCAGGGCCTCATCGTCGGGCGTGGGCAGGGCGTGGCCTACGTGGACACCGAATCGGCCCGCCAGCAGGTGTACAGCGCCGTGGCGGCGTTGCCCGCCGTGCAGCGCACCGAAGTCAGCGTCGGCAACAACCAGGGCCGCGCCGAGGTGCAATTGAACGTGCTCGTGGACCACGAGATCAACGCCGCCAAAAAGAAGCAGGAGATTCGGCGCGAGATCAAGAAGGTTGTGGAAGATCAGCTTGGCGTCAGGCTGGCCGGCGAACCGGTCATCAACATCCGCCTGACGTCATCGGGCGCGGAAATCCCTTACGCCGTGACGCCGGAGATGCCCTACACGCCGCCGCCCGCCCGGCCCGCACCGCCGCCGCCGGTTTCGACGTTCTCCATGCCTGCGCCGTCGCCCGAAGCGGTCCACGAGCCAGCGTCGCCCGCCGATTCGGCGCGCGATTGGCGGCGTGAGCCGGTCCCGGAAGCCATCAAGGGCTACACCGACATGCGCCACGCCCTCGCGCCGAGCACCGAACCGCCCATGCCGGAAGCGCCCATCGCCTTTGGCGCTGCCGACGCGGCGCGCGAAGAACCCGATATGCCCACCACGCCGCCTGTGCCCTCTCAGGGGCCGGGCGACCGGTCAGGAGAAAAGTGAAGCATGGCCGAGCGTTTACAGAAATTGATCTCCGCAGCGGGCATCGCCTCGCGGCGGGACGCCGAGGCGCTCATCGAGCAGGGGCGCGTCACCGTCAACGGCAAACGGGCCGAATTGGGCGACAAAGCCGACCCGACGGTCGATGATGTGCGCGTTGACGGCGAGCGCATCGCCGTCTCGGCGGAGCGCGTGTACATCATGCTCAACAAGCCGCGCCAGGTGGTCACCACGGCGCGCTCGCAGAGCCAGGACGAGCGCGAGACCGTGCGCGACCTGGTCCCGGTTGAAGGCTACCTGTACCCGGTCGGGCGGCTGGACGCGGACAGCGAAGGGTTGGTGCTGCTCACCAACGACGGGGAGCTGGCCGAGCGCCTGACGCACCCGCGCTATCGCCACGCCAAAGTCTACCAGGTCACGGTGCAGGGCTTCATGGCCGACGATGCGCTCGACATCTGGCGGCGCGGCGTGGTGCTCGACGACGGCAAGACCGCCCCGGCAGAAGTGAAAGTGGTGCGCCGCGAGTCGCGCTTCACTCAGCTTCAGGTGACGATGCACGAGGGCCGCAAGCGCCAGATTCGGCGCATCGGCAATACGCTCGGCCACCCGGTCGAGAGCATCCGGCGCACCCACCTGGCCACGCTGGAGCTTGGCGACCTGGAGCCTGGCGAATGGCGCTACCTGACCGACGTCGAGGTCCGGACGCTGCGCGCGAGCGCGTTGAGCGGGCCGGCCCTCGACGAGCCGAGCCGACCAAGCGCCCGTGAGGTGCGCGGCCAGCGGCAGGCGGCGCGCAGTGTCCCCCGGACGGGCTACAAACGCGGCGAACCGGGCCGGCGCGAGACGGAATCGCGCGGATCACGCGGGCCG
>JADZBY010000521.1 GCA_020851855.1 Anaerolineae bacterium | reverse complement strand
TGCTCCGCCAGGGCGACATCGGGCGCGCGCCGGTCATGGAGATGCTGGTCGACCGCGAGGTGCTGGGCACGATCATGGGCGTGGACGTCGCCCACACGCCGCTGGACAAGATCGAAGAGGAGCGCTGGACGCGGATGCAGGTCCAGATGTGGACCGATCTCGGCGCGGACGCCATCTCGATGCGACCGATCTACACGCTGCCCTTTGGCCGAGAGAGAGTCGAAGACACCGCCGCGCTGAGCCGGGGCAACCGCGAATGGGCGACCATGGACGCCGGCTTGATCAAGTCCTGGGAAGACTTCGAGCGCTACCCGTGGCCCGATCCGAGCACGTACGACTACTCGCAGATCGAGCTGGCGGGCAAGATCATGCCCCGGGGCATGAAGGTCTTCGGCTACATTCGCGGCGTTCTGGAGCCGACGATGTGGACGATGAGCTACGAGGCGTTCGCCATGGCCCTCTACGACGATCCGGCGCTGGTCAAGGCCGTCTCGGACAAGATCGCGGAGATTCACGTGCCGATGGCGCGCACCTTGCTCGACATGGACTGGGTTGGCGGCCTGTGGGGGTCCGACGACATGGGCTTCCGGTCGGGCACGCTTGCCGCGCCGAAGCATTTGCGCCAGTACGTGCTGCCGCACCACAAGCGGCTGGCCCAGATGTCGCACGATGCGGGCAAGATTTACCTGCTGCACTCGTGCGGCAAACTGGACGCCATCATGGACGACCTGATCGATGACGTGGGCATCGACGGCAAACATTCCTACGAAGACGCCATCATGCCGGTGGGGCACTTTAAGCGGAAGTATGGGGACCGGATCGCGATCCTGGGCGGCATCGACATTGACGTGCTGACGCGCCGCACAGAAGACGAGGTGCGCGCCTACGTCCGCCGTGTCCTGGACGAATGCATGCCCGGCGGCGGCTATGTGCTCGGCACGGGCAACAGCGTGGCCAACTACGTCCCGGCGCGCAATTTCCTGGCCATGATCGACGAGGGCCAGCGCTGGCGCGCGTGAGCGCTCAAAGACCCCCGGAATAGAAAAAGAGGGCGCGTCGCGACGCGCCCCTACATGTCCCGCTGTTGTAGGGGCGGTTCGCGAACCGCCCGCCATTGACCGTTTGCTATTGGCCGTTTGTTGTCCGCCGTCCCGCCCGGTTAGAGGCTGTTATGAACTTCCGGCCTCACCCCCTGACCCCCTCGCCACACGGTACTCCGCGTGGAGAGGGGGAACGGCGTGGGTTCGCGCGCTCCCCTCTCCCTGACTGCCGGGGTCCCCTCTGGGGTGGCAGTCATGGAGAGGGGCCGGGGGTGAGGTCAGGGCATTGACATCGTCTATCTGGGCAATGTCCGCCGTGCGAAGTTCATAACACCCTCTAGAACCCCGTCAGCTTGCTCAGGTCCGCGTAGCCCGACGCCAGCGCCGCGATGTTTTGCAGCAGCGCCAGCCGGTTTTCGCGCACCGCCGGGTCGGTGTCCATGACCAGCACCTTGTCGAAAAAGGCCGTCACGGCGGGGACCATCGGCGCGAACGCGGACAGGAAGGCGTCCACGTTGCCGGATGCGCCGAGCCGCTGCCGCGCCTCGACCAGCGCCTCATACAACTGCACCGACTCGGCGGGAGTCAGCGCACTGGCGCTCAGCGTATAGGGCGGCTGGCCGCGCGTGATCCGGACGCAGCGCGCGAACGAGTCGAGCACCGTGCTCCAATCGGGCCGCGCCGTCCAGGCGGCGAGTTCCTGCGCCCCGACCAGCGCCCGGTACGGGTTATGCGCCTGTTCGGCCAGTACCGCCTGCACCACGTCATAGGGCAGGGTGTGTTCCTCGCGCAACAGCGCTTCCAGCCGCCCGGCGACGAACGCGATCACATCGTTCAGCGCGCTCTGGCTGACCGGCACGGGTTGTTTAGCCTCGATCACGGTCAGCGCCTTGCGCAGATCAAGGTCGATCTTGTGGTGGAGAAGCATCTGCACCACGCCGAGCGCCGCCCGCCGCAGCGCAAATGGGTCCGCTGACGCCGTCGGGCCGAGTCCCAGCGCGAACAGCCCGACCAGGCTATCGAGCCGGTCGGCCAGCGCCAGCAGCGCGCCGGCGGGAGTCTGGGGCAACTTGCCGCCCGCCGAGCGCGGCAGGTAGTGCTCGTAGATGGCTTCGGCCACGTCCGGGCGCTGGCCTTCGAGCAGGGCATATTGGCGGCCCATCAGCCCTTCCAGCGAGGTCATCTCCACGACCATCGACGTGCCCTGGTCGGCTTTGGCGAGGGGCGCGGCAAGCTCCGCCACGTGCAGGTTGCCGCTGTCCAGGCCCAGCAGCGCGCCGAGCGGCTGCACATAGGCGATCAGCCGCTGCGTTTTGTCATACAGCGAGCCGAGTTTCTCCTGGAACGTCATCGTCTTGAGCCGGTCAACGCGGTCGGCAAGCGGGCGCTTGCGGTCTTCGCGGTAGAAAAATTCGGCGTCGGAGAAGCGCGCGGTGAGCACGTGCTCGTTGCCCGCGATCACCTCGTCGAGGAAGCGGTCATCGCCGTTCCGCACCGCGATGAAATACGGCAGCAGCGCGCCCGATGCATCCTGCACCGCAAAATAGCGCTGCTTCTTTTGCATGACCGTGATCAGCACCTCGCGCGGAAGCTCCAGGAAGCGCGGATCAAACGATCCACGCAGCGGCGTGGGCTGTTCAACCAGGTTAGCGACCTCGGCCAGCAGGTCGGCGTCCATGACCAGCTTGCCGTGCACCTCGGCGGCGAGCTTCTCCGCGCCCTCGCGGATCATCTGTTGCCGTTTCTCGACGGAGAGCACAATGCCACGGCTCGCCATGACCTGGAAAAAGTTCTCGACGCTGTCGATCTCCAGCTTGGGCGAGCCGGTCGGGCGTGTGCCGCGCGTGATGCGGTTGCTGGCGATGCCCGCATACTCGAACGGGATCGGCGCGCCGCCCAGCATGGCCACAAACCAGCGCAGCGGGCGCGAAAACGAGACGCCGCTCTTGTTCCAGCGCATCGATTCGACAAAACGAATGCCCGCCACGAACTCCGCAAGGCTGTCGGCCAGTACTTCGAGCGCCGGGCGACCGGTGAGCTTGACCTGCGCCGCCGCGTACTGCCCGCCGTCGATCTCCATGCGTTGCAGCGCCGCCGGGTCAATGCCCTGCTTTTTGGCGAAGCCTTCCGCCGCTTTGGTCGGCTTGCCCTCGGCGTCAAAGGCCTTGTCGGCGGGCGGCCCTTTGACCACACGCTCTTCGTCGGGCTGGCGCGCCGCGACGTTTTTCGCCCACACCACGAGACGGCGCGGCGTGCCCATGACTTCGATCCCTTCGTGGGCGAGGCGCAGGCTATCAAACAGCTTCGGCGCGGCGGCTTTCAGGTGCGCCAAGGCGCTGTCCAGGTCGCCAGCGGGCAGTTCCTCGCAACCGATCTCCAACAGGAAATCGGCGGGCGCGTCCGGCGGGCGCAGCAGCATCGTGGGCGCGGCCAGCGACGGCGCAACCGGCCACGACTTGCCGGTATCCAGGAGCGGGAACTCCAGCCGCTCGCGCTGCTGCAGGTAGGCGCGGGCTACGTTGCGCGTCATGCCCGCCATGCGCCGGAAATACGCCGCCCGCTCGGTGACGCCAATCGCGCCGCGTGCGTCGAGCACGTTGAACAGGTGGCTGCATTTCAGCACATAGTCATACGCCGGGATGACGAGTCCCGCGTCGAGCGCGCGCTGGTGCTCGGCCTCGTAGGTGTCGTACACGCGCCGCAGCCCCTCGACGTCGGCTACATCATAGTAATAGCGGCAGTGCTCGATCTCGCTCTGCAGGAAGATGTCGCGGTAGGTGATGTCCTCGGTCCAGTCGATGTCCCAGGCGGCGTTCTTGCCCTGCAGCGCCAGCACGATTCGCTCGATGCCATAGGTCAGCTCCACGCTGACCGGCTCGCACTTCAGGCCGCCTGCCTGCTGGAAATACGTGAACTGCGAGATTTCCTGCCCATCGAGCCACACTTCCCAGCCGAGGCCCCACGCGCCCAACGCCGGGCTTTTCCAGTTGTCCTCGACAAAGCGCACGTCGTGGTGCGCCAGATTGATGCCGATGGCTTCCAGGCTTTGCAGGTAGAGTTCCTGCGGGTTGCCGGGGTCGGGCTTCAGGATGACCTGGTACTGGTAGTACGCCTGCATCCGGTTCGGGTTCTCGCCATAGCGGCCATCGTCGGGGCGGATGCTCGGCTCGACATAGGCCACGCGCCACGGCTCCGGCCCCAGGACGCGCAGCAGCGTGGCCGGGTTGCCCGTGCCCGCGCCCACCTGCACATTGTAAGGCTGCCACAACAAACAGCCCTGTTCTTCCCAGAAGCTGTGCAGGGCCATGATGACGTTCTGAAAGAGCGACTTGCGGCTCGTCATAGGTTCCCTCGGCGGGTAGACACGCTTGTTCAGGCGTGGACAGTCAGAAAGGCGAGCGCATTATACCACGCCGCCCGGCGCTGATGGACTTTACAACTCATGCGGATTATCGGGCGCGCCCGGCGCTGAAGCGACCGGGCTGAGTCTACAAAGCCCTGACGGGCTAAGATTATGGCTTCAGCCCAACGGGCTTCGCCGCTTTAGCCCCGCGCTTCAGCGCAGGGCGGCTCCCGGTCGATGTAGACGCGATTGTCCTGTTGCGCGTTGCCCGCCGTATTGCGCCGCTGACGGGCAGTTGAGTACAATCGGCCCGATTCAATCGGAATCGAGGTCTATCGTGGATTCGGCACTCCAATCCGGCCCGGCGGGTACTTCCAGCGCCGAGGCGCGCACTCTTCCTGTGGACGTGGAACATGCCGGCGTGCGGTTCGGCGTGCCGTTCGCGGCGTTAGCTGGCGGCGTGCTCGTCTTTCTCGTCGCGTCGGCCATCCTGAACGGCGCGGATACCACCGCCTCGTTCACCTGCATCGCCCTGATCATCGCCGGCATCGGCGGCGTCATCACAGCGGCCTTTGCAGACCGCTTCCTGAAGCGCCTCTGGCCGAGCAGACGTCAGTTGCGCGTGGATGACGCCGGCCTGCACCTGATCGACCGGCGGCGCAGCGCAGAGTCGGTGCAGCGCATCGCCTGGGACGCCCGCATCAACGCCATCGCGTGGCGCTTCACCGTCAAGCGTGGCTCGGCGCGCATCAACAAGGGCTTCATTATGCTCGGCTGCCAGCTTGTGCAGGATGAGACGTCCGTGATCCTGTACACCTTCGCGCCCAGCGACGACGCCGACGCGCCGCGTTACAAGGATTTTGTGCAGTTGATGCCGCGCACCGTGGTGGCCAAAGGCGATCTGCCCCTGCGCGAGGCAAACCGGCAGCGGCGCTTGTTGCGGCTGGAAGACGAGCGCTGGGAAGACGGCGCAGAGCTTCTCGCCGCCGATTTCGCTTACGTCATCGACCGCCTCGAAGCGCACCAGCCGATCTGGCAGGAACAGCCCTGATCCCGAATCCCGTCCGAGCGCGCCGGAGCAGAGGAGTGCGCCCATGATTCCACGTCCGCCGCTGACCCTGGGCATCGAAGAAGAGTACATGATCGTGGACGCCGAGAGCCGCGCGCTGTCGTCGTCGGTGAGCGAGATCATGACCCGCGGGCGGGAGCGCGTCGGGGACCAGATCAAAGCCGAGTTCATGCAATCGCAGGTGGAAGTCGGCAGCCGCGTGTGCCGCGACATCCACGAAGTGCGCCGGGAGATGACGCACCTGCGCCGCGTGGTGAGCGAGGCGGCGCGCGAATCGAACAAACGCATCGCAGCGGCGGGCACGCACCCGTTCTCGAAGGTCCACGAGCAGACCATCACCGAGGGTGAGCGCTACCGCGACCTGTACGCCGACATGCAGTACGTAGCGCGCCGTTTATTGATCTTCGGGATGCACGTCCATCTCGGCTTTGGCACGGACGACGCCATGCACGAGCTGCAAATCGACATCATGAACCAGCTCCGCTACTTCCTGCCGCACATCCTGACCATCACCACCAGCTCGCCGTTCTGGCACGGGCGTAATACGGGCCTGAAGAGCTATCGCTCCGTGATCTTCGAGAACTTGCCGCGCACCGGCATCCCGCCCGTCTTCAACAGCTACCAGGAATACGACCACATGGTCGAAGTGTTCCACAAGGTCGGCTCGCTGGCGAAGGGCGGCGGCAAAGACCCGTCGCGCATCTGGTGGGATGTACGGCCCAGCCCACGCTTCGGCACGCTGGAAGTGCGCGTGGGCGACGTGTGCACCACGCTGGACGAGGCGATGTGCGCGGCGGCGGTCATCCAGGCCATCGTGGCCAAGCTGCTCAAGCTGCGGGCCAGCAACCAGTCGTGGCGGCTGTACCGCACCGAGTTCATCCGCGAGAACAAGTGGCGCGCGTCGCGGTACGGCATCGAGGGCGACCTGGTCGATTACGGCATCGAGCGGGCCGTGCCGGTGACGCGACTCTGGGAAGAGATTCTCGCGCTCGTCGATGACGTAGTGGATGATCTCGGCTCGCGGCGCGATGTGGAGTACGTGCGCACCATCCTGGCCCAGGGGACCAGCGCCGACCGGCAACTGGCCACCTATTTCACGGCGCTGGACGACGGCTGCACCGAGGAACAGGCGCAGGTCCTGGTCATGGACCGCATCATCAGCGAAACGGTGCAGGGCATCGAGGGGTAGACAGGCATCGCACATACGTCCTCACTCCCCCAGGGCGAGAGGGCAGAAGGGCCAGCTGCACTCTTCGTGTTCCACGGCTCAGGGACAGGGAGTAGGCGCGGGGCGTTTGAGGGGAGAAGAGCCACGTGTATTCTGCATCTTCCACCCCTCGCCATGAGGGAGAGGGGC
>JADZBY010000520.1 GCA_020851855.1 Anaerolineae bacterium | reverse complement strand
TCTGCCGGCCCTGCCGCAACGGGTTCCGGCTCGACCGTATCCGGCTCCATGTCGGGCGCAACTTCCTGAACCGCCGTCTGAATCTCGGCGCGAATAGTGTCCAGCGCTGCATCGTCAAAGCCAACCTGCTTGAGCACCAGGCGCAAGCTGGCCTCGTTGCTCAGGTCATGCGCGTGCAGCACGTACAGATAGTGCGCGTGCAGGCAGGCCTGCCAGTCTTCCGCGAATATGTTCGGGCTGCTCATGGTTCGATACGTCCTATTCCCTCACCCCCGGCCCCTGTCCATTTATGGATTCCGAGAATCAAGGACAGATCACGCTCGGCGGGCACGTCGCGACGCGCCCCTACACATGATGGCGCTGTAGGGGCGGCTCGCGAGCCGCCCGCAGACCTGTCCCGCCCCCATTACTCAGACTTCATGAGCGGGGCGAAATACACAGACAGCGCCTGATCTTTTGCCCCCTCTCGCCATGAGGGAGAGAGGGCCGGGGAGTGAGGGTTTTTCTCTCCCCCTACAGCGCGAAGCTCTGGTGCATCTGCGGAATCTCGACGTTCTCATATCCGACCTGCGACGCCAGCCCGCTGGCCAGCGCGCTCATCGGCCCCGGCTCGCCGTGCACCAGGAAGGTGCGCACCGGGCGCTTCTTAAAGGCCCCCGCCCATTCGAGCAGGTTGGTACGGTCGGCGTGCGCGCTGAAGCCGGTGATGCGCTCTACCCGCGCCCGGACCTGGTACGGCTCTCCGAAGATTTTCACCGGCGAGCGGCCCTCTTCGATCTGGCGGCCCAACGTGTGCTCCGCCTGGAATCCGGCGATGAGTACCGTGCTGCGCCGGTCCTCGATATTGTTCCGCAGATGGTGCAAAATGCGCCCGGTTTCGGCCATGCCGCTGGCGCTGATGATGATCATCGGGCCGGGCTTCGTGTTGAGCGCCTTGCTCTCCTCGACCGAGCGCACGTAATTCAGCCCGGAAAAGCCGAACGGATCGTGGCCCGCCTTGTCGCCGCTGATGAACTGGCGCGTCTCCTCGTCATACGATTCGGGATGCATCGAGAAGACTTCCGTGACGTTGACCGCCAGCGGGCTGTCTACGTAGATGGGCAGGCGTGGGATGCGCTTGGCGTCGCTGAGCTGGTGCAGCGCGTACACGATCTCCTGGGTGCGGCCCACGGCGAAGGCGGGGATGATCAGCTTGCCGCCCCGGCTCACCGTGTCGTTCACGATCTCGGCCAGTTTGTTCTCGCTGGTGGCGAAATCCTCGTGATCCTTGTCGCCGTAGGTGCTCTCCATGATCAGCACGTCGGCGGAATCGACCGGCTCCGGGTCGCGCAGGATGGGCAGGCCCGGTTGGCCCAGGTCGCCGCTGAAGACGAGCTTCACATCGCGCCCGGCCTCACGATCCTCGATGTGCAGGACGACGATGGCGCTGCCCAGCATGTGCCCGGCGTCGAGAAACGTCACCTGGACGCCCGGCAGCACGTTAAATGGGCGGTGATAGCTGATGGCGACGAACTGCTTGAGCGCGGCGACGGCGTCGGCCTGCACATACAGCGGCTTGAAGAGCGGCTCGCCCTGGCGCGCACGCTTTTTGTTCACGTATTCCACATCTTTTTCTTGAATGTGCGCGCTGTCCAGGAGCATCGCGCCGCACAGGTCCTCGGTGGCCAGCGTGCACACAATGTCGCCCTTGAAGCCGCGCTTGACCAGGCCGGGCAGATTGCCGGAATGGTCGATGTGCGCGTGCGAGAGCACCACCACGTCGATCTTGGCCGGGTCAAAGGGGAACTTCCGGTTGCGGTCATAGGCTTCGCTGCGTTTGCCCTGGTACAGGCCACAATCGAGCAGCAGTTGGCGTCCGTTCACCTCGATCAGGTGCTGCGATCCGGTGACGGTCTGCGCCGCGCCGTGAAAGGTAATCTTCATCATTCCCCCCTGGCAATACGAATGCCCGCGCCCGGCTGCGGTTACGGTCTGATCAGCCGGAGCAGGTGGTTAAGCCGCGTCAGATCATAACTCAAAAGCTGCGCCAGGCGACGACCTGCCGTGATCAGGTACGGGCGCTGCTCGTCGTAGGGCCGCGCTGCCGCTGCATGTTTCAGCGCCGCCGCGAGCAATTCTTCGGTGGGCACTTCGGATGTGTTCAACACCAGCCGGAAAAAATCCGTGCTCTCGGTGAAATCGCGCACCGTGTCGTCGTCGCACAGTACGACCGGGTCCAGACTCATCGGCGGGCGCGGCGGCAGGGTGTGGAAAGACTGGCCACCGGCCCGGTAGCCCACGTTCACCACGCCAACCTCGACGGGGATCATGCGGTTCTCGCGCTGGTCGCGCACCGTCGCCGCGTTGATGTTGTTGGCCATGATCAACTGCCGCACCAGCGGGTCGTCGTCGATGCGAATCGAGTAGATCAGGCCGATGATGTCTATCTCGCCGCCGTTGCGGTGCGAGGTCTGCACAAACGCGCCGAAAGCAGGCGCAACCAGGTTGCTGGCGCGCGTCCCGGCGGCATAGCCCGTCGTGCTGGCGCGCAAAACGCGGCCCACCAGGCGCTCATCGAGCGCCGCAGCGGAATCGTCCACAGGCTTACGGTTGAACATAACTGCCTCGATCTGCACTCAAATAACGGGCTTGCCGCATCCGGTATCCTGCATCAGCATCACACACGGTGTTGCTGGCGGCCATGCCGGGCGAGGTTCTTGCTGTCCAGCTTTTGCGAGCTTTCGACGGGTTGCCGGTTGCGCAACAGCTCGATGGCGATCAGCTCGTCCAGGCCGCGCTTTTCGGCGGGCTGCACGACGGTCACCTCGTCGGCGCGGGTGAGGGCGTACGGGTAGCGGTCGGTGATCTGGCACTGCGAATAGAGCAGGGCGTGCACGGCGTTCACCAGTTCCCGGTCGCGCGCCACCCACATGGGCACTTCGACGCGCGCCAGGTACGAGTCCTGCCCTTCGCTGGCCGTGTTCAGGTAGAAGAAGACGATCTCCTGGTGATCGCCGTAACGGTCTTTATACTCCTTGTTCAGCGGACTCTGCTGGATCATCAACGCCGAGCGCTCGCCGGGGCCGAGCAGGCTGCGGTACAGGTCGGCGTCGGTCAGGCCTTCAAGCGCAGCGCTCTGCAACACGCCGCGTGTGATGTCCGGCTCGTCCAGCGTCATGAGGAAGATGGTGTACACCACGAAGCGGCTGGTGGGGCGGTCGACGTACCCGGCCAGCGCCGCGCCTACGTCGAGTAGGAAGTCGATGGCCTCGTGGTAATCGGCGGTGAGCATGGCCGCGTCGCCCACTTCCTTGCCCATCGGCATCCCGATCAGCGGCCCGTCGTACAGCGCGACGAGCGGGCGGGCGGCGTTTTCGGCGTATTGCGTCGCGATGGTGGCCAGTTGTTGCATCTCGTACACGGCGCGCCGGGCATTGATGGCCGCGTTGGCGATCAAGCGCCCGTCGGCGTCGCGCACGTCTTCTTCGCGGAAGTACAGTTGCGGCTCGACAACCGACTCCGGCAGCCAGTCCACGCCGTGGTGGTAAATGTACACGCCGATGTTGGTCAGCCAATACGGGGCCGGGCCGTGTGGGTCCGGGTAAATCTGCGAGCCGTCGGCGGCCAGGATCGTGCCGCGCAGTGGGCACGGCGGCAGCGGGAGCGCCGCGTTGATCGGCTCGTCGAGCGGGCCAGCGCCGCGGAAGCCGGCGTCGTGGCGGCGGGCGAGCATGATCTGGTCCCAGATGGCGTCCAGGTCGGTAAGCTGGCGCAGGTGGTCAATGGCAAGGCGGGCCTGTTCAGCGACGGTGAGGTTGCGGTTGGCAAGGGCCTGGCCCATCGCGCGGACCTGAGGTTCAAGCTTCTCGAATTGAAGGGCCAATGGCAAGAACCTTAACAGAACAACCGTGCAAAACGATTGTCAGTCTATCACGGTTTCGGCGCGGGCGTCAATCGGGAGCGGGGGTCACCCCCAGGGCATTCGCTTCAAAACGTCCTCACCCCCTAAACCCCCTCTCCACGCGGAGTACCGCGTAGAGAGGGGGAAGAACCCGCCTGCATGGCAGCCGATTTCCCCTCTCCATGCCTTCGGGGTCCCCGACCGGGTTCCCATTGAACGCAAGCGTTCAATGGGTGGTCTGGGGTGACGGACATGGAGAGGGGCCAGGGGTGAGGACGCTTTGATGCAGCAGCCCTAGTGAGGTGAGCTTTCCCCTCGCCACAGAAGCGCGCGTGAGGTACGCTCAGATCATGCACATCCTGCACGTCACTCCCTATTATGCGCCCGCGTGGGCCTTCGGCGGCGTGGTGAGCGCCGTGAGTGGGCTGGCGGCGGCCCAGGCGGCGCGCGGCCACCGCGTCACCGTGCTGACCACCGACGCGCTCGATGTCGCGCGCCGCAACCCGCTGCACCGCGAGGTCATCGACGGGGTGGTCGTCGTGCGCTGCCGCAATGTCAGCCATGCCCTGCGCGCCAAGCTAAATTTCTCGTCGCCCAGGCGTTGGCGGTCCACGTTTGCCGTGCTTCAGCCGCCGGATGTGATCCACATGCACGAGGTGCGCACGGTGGA
>JADZBY010000519.1 GCA_020851855.1 Anaerolineae bacterium | reverse complement strand
TCAAAATTCCTAACAGCTTCTACTCCCGGTGGATGCACGGAGCGCCTTGCTCCGCCGAGGATGCTACAACGGATCGGAGCCTTCGCGAAAGTCGGTTATCCCCAGGCTACCCGATTCCGCCCTTCAATCGAACCGTTTTTCGTACAGGCGGTGCGTCTTGTAGCGCTCCAGGCCCACGCGCTGGACAATGCCGAGCATCGGGTCGTTTTTCTCGCTGATCCAGCCGCAATCGACGTGCGCGACCTTTGTCCCCTTCAGACACGCCTCGACCAGTGCGCCGTACAGCGCCACGGCGACGCCCTTCTTGCGGTGTGTGGTCTTTACGCCCAGCAGCGCCACACGCAGCCAGTCCATGGTCGGGCGCACTTTCCAGTACCAGAACGCGCGGAGCAGCGTGAGGGCTTCCGGCACACCCGGTCGCGGTTTGGCCTTCTGAAGCACCTGGTTGAAGTCCGGCACGCCCATCACGAAGCCGACCGGCTCGTCCCCGATATGGGCGAAGAAGGCGTAATCCGGGTCGAAGTAACGCCCCAGCCGGGTCACCATGTGGTCAAGCTCCCGCTCGGTGATGGGGAAAAAGCCGCCCGTATCGTTGAACGCGCCGTGGTAGATTTCTTTGAACAGCTCGAACTCGCTCCTGAGATGGCGGCGATCAATGGGGCGCACCGTGATGCCGTTTTGCTCGGTCAGCGTCCTGACGACCTGCTGAATCTGCTCGTTGAGTCCCATCTGCAAAGCCTGGGCCTTGCTGAGGTGGAAGCTGTACAGGTCTTCTTTCTTGCTGAATCCGGCGCTCTCGACCATGTGGGCATAGTACGGGTAGTTGTAGGGCATCAGGAGCACCGGGCGCGTGAAGCCGTCGATCAGGATTCCGCAATCGCCGTGTGTGGAGAAGGTCTGCGGCCCGGCGATGGCGTCATAGCCCCGCGAGCGTACCCAGTCGGTCGCGACGTTGAGCAATGCCGCCCCTGCTTCCGGATCGTCGTAGACATCGAACGCGCCAAACCAGCCGATGTGCTCCTGATTGGCCTCGTTATGGCGGTGATTGATGAAGGCGGCGATGGTCCCAACCAAACGGTCGCCGCGCCACGCCGCGAAGTAGTCGCCTTCGAGGTACTTCCAGTCCGGGTTTTTCTGTTTGTCCAGAAGCGAGCGGCGCATCGAGACCAGCGGCGGAACCCAGTTCGGCTCGTCCTGGTAGAGCCGCCACGGAAACTCGAAAAAGGCCTGAAGGTCTGGCGCGCTCTCCACCTTCCGGATTGTCAGCGATGTGGACATGTTCTTCTCCTTCAAGGCCGGGGCGCATGGCCGACCGTTTGGGCCATCATCGTGGCCAGACCGTACACAAAAGCCTCGTGGGGCGGCTCACACGCTGAGAGCAGGTCGAGGGTGACAAACAACTGGCCATAACCAAACACGGCGGAAAACGCGATCCAGGCCAGCGCTTCTGCCTGTTGCCGGTTGGCGGCGAAGGGCAGGATCAGCTCGGCAAGGCGCTGGTGGAACTGGAGCAGCCGCGTGTGCAGCGTGCGCCGCTCTGATTCGCCCAGATTGGGAAACTCGACCATGAGCCAGCGCGTTCGGCGCAGGATGTCCTCGCCCTCTGCCCAGAGCGCCACGCCCAGGCCGACGATCAGGTCACGCAGCGAGGCCGCGCCCGCCACCGGCTGAAGCAGGCCGGCGATGTCGGGCATGGCCTTGTCAATCACGGCGCGCAAAATGCCCGCCTTGCCGTCCTCAAAGTAGTAGTAGAGGGCCGCCGTTGTGCAGCCCGCCGCCTGCGCGATCTGTTTGATCGACGTGGCGGCGTAGCTCTGCTTCATGAATAGCTCGGCGGACGCCCGCACGATTTGATCGTGCAGCTCGGTTTGTTTGGGCATAAGACCGTCTGGCCGGAAACTTACTGATCGATCACTAACGAAAGCATAGTCCGATTCGCCGCGTTGTCAATGGGCGCGTGATGCAGCGCTGAGCGTGACGAGCATCCGATCCGTGCAGCGCGTCCGTTCAAGAGGTACAATGGGCCGTTACCCGGCGCGGCCTATCGGTTTGCGTAGACAGCCCGATTCATCCCCACACGGACGGACAGGCACACCATGCGCGGTACGAAGAAGCACCGGCCAATCGGACCTGAACCATTGCTTGGGCAGCTATGACTGAGACACTCTATCTGCACCTGCGCCACGGCGATGTGGCGCCCCGCGTTCTGCTCACCGGCGACCCGGCACGGGTTGACCGCATCTCTGACAAGATTCTGGAGCGGTCGCGCATCATCAGCCGCCACCGCGAATTTGTCGTGGCGACCGGCATCCACCACGGGCAGCCGATCTCGGTTGTCTCGGCAGGCATCGGCGCGCCCTCGACGGCGATTGCCATCGAAGAGCTGGCGCAGCTCGGCGTGAAGACCATCGTGCGCATCGGAACCATGTTGGGCATCCTCGCGCCGATTGGCTCGGTGGTGCTGGCCACCGGGGCGGCGCGCTTCGAGGGGGCGTCGGGCTGGTATCTGCCGCCGCCGTACCCGGCCATCCCACACTGGGGGCTGGTCGAGAGCCTGTCCGAAGTGGCGCGCCGCTACCACCTGGACGTGCGGCACGGGCTGACCGTCACGCACGATGCTTTTTACGCATCGCTCGCGCCGCAGGTGGTGGGCCGCAAGCCCGTCGACCTGGAAGTGCCCAAGCGGGCAGGCGCGCTGACCCTGGACATGGAGTCGGCGCTGGTCTTCACGCTGGGCATGGTGCTCGGCTTGCAGGCGGCCTCGATGTGTCTGGTGACCGTGCAGGCGCAGCCCTTCACCACACTGGCAATGGATGCGCGCGCCGCGTTGGAAACGCAGTTGATCAAGGCGGCGCTGGATGGCCTGATCGCGTTCGAAGGATAGGCAGGAGAACCGCCAGCCCCAGCCCGGCAAGCGCGCCCGCCACTCCCCAGGCGGGCGCGCGTTCGATCATGGCCAGCATCAGGAGCGGCGAAAAGTCCGGGTAAGGGTGGGCGTGCAGGGCCGTTTTGAGGAACATCAGCCCCGCTGCCCCGAATGCGCCGCCCGCCCCGATCAACGCCCCCCACACGGGCAGGACCAGCCATCTCAGCCGGTATGTCGCCGCGACATGCGCCGCCGTGATGGCCGCCCCGGCCAGGCCGAGCGCCGCCACCGGCGCGATGCTGTCCGATTCCGGGGTGAGCCAGAGGAAGACGCCCACGCCGTACGCAAGCGTCAGCAAGACCAGCCGGCGCGGGCGCTTGTTCGGCGTGGCCGCCGCGTCTGCCGTGCCGCCTGCGTCACTCAAGCTGCTGCTTCACCGTGTGGTACAGCGTTTCTGCGCGCAGATCGGCCAGCGTCAGGCACGGGCCGCCGAGCCGCTCCGCCAGCCGCTGGGCAAGGCCCTGGTCAAAGGCGGCGTGCTCCATGTTGATGGTGATGTTGCGGATGTGCTTGTCCTTGAACTGGTCCGAGATGCGGTGCGCCTCTTCCTGGGGCGGCAGATCGGTCATCGACACGTTGCCCGCGCCATCGGTGAGCAGGATCATGAGCGGCATCACGTCCGGGTGCAGCCGCTTTTCCTGGTCAAAGACGTTCATGGCCAGCAGCAGCCCGGCAGACAGCGGCGTTTTGCCGCCGACGGGGATCTCCGAGAGCGCCTTCTTGGCCAGTATTACGGAGTTCGTGGGCGGCAGGACCAGGCTGGCGCGGTCCTTCTGGAAGACGACAAGGCCGACCCGGTCGCGGCGCTGGTAGGCGTCGGTCAGCAGCGACATGATGGCGCCCTTCGTCGCCGCCATGCGCTCGGTGACGGCCATGCTCCACGAGGCATCCACCACGAAGAGGATCAGGTTCGAGGCGCGCTTGACGCGAATCTTGCGCTGTAGGTCCTGATTCTCGATGGCGTAGGCGACCTCGTCGTGCTTGCGTCGCCGCTGGAACGGCGCTGCCGCACGGAACGTGGCGTCAAAGGCGATGTCGTCGCGGCGGTCGCCAGCCGGGCGGGCCTGAACATAGCGACCACGCTTGCGTTCGGTGCGCGTCTGGCTGCGGCGGCCCGCATCCTTGCGCGTCAGGCGGTCAAGCGGCGTATCCAGGCGGCGCGTGTCAAATTCGGCGCTCGATTCGACCTTCTTGCCGCCTTCCCACCAGCGCGCGTTGCTCGGATAGTCGAAGACTTTCTGAGGCGCAGGCTCGCCCGCCGGCTGGTCGGGCATTTCTTCGCCCTCTTGCCCGGCTACCGACTCACTTTTTTTTTGACAGACGTGTCCTCTGTGGTTTCGCCCGTCTGCTGCGCCTCGGCGTTCGTCTCGTAATCCGTCTGGATTTGCTCGACGCGGTCGGCGAGGTCGCTCAGGGTGGCTTGCGCCTCGTGGAAGGGGCCACGGCGCAGGCGGTGCGGCAGGGCAAGCTCCGCGGCGAGCATGATGTCGCGCTCGGTGATGCGGTCGCGCCCTTCAAAAGCGGCGTGCGCACGGGCGGTCTTGAGGATGACCAGATCGGCGCGGTGGCCGTCGATATGCAGGCTGCTGGTCAGGCTGGCGATGGTGAACAGGTCGCGCTGCGTATAGGCGACGCGGTCCACCAGCTCGCGGGCGCGGGCGATCTCGTCGCTGAGCCGCTGCTCCGAGGGCTGCCATTCGCGGCTGAACGCTTCGGCGTCCTGGTCGTAGCCGATATGGCGTTCCAGGATGGCCATGCGGTCGCGCGGGTCCGAGATGCTGTGCACTTCGACCGAAAGGGCGAAGCGGTCCAGAAGCTGGGGCCGCAGGTCGCCTTCTTCGGGGTTCATCGTGCCGACGAGGATGAAGCGCGCCGGGTGCTGGAAGCTGATGCCCTCGCGCTCGACCACGTTGATGCCCATCGCCGCCGAGTCCAGCAGCAGATCGACCACGTGATCATCGAGCAGGTTCACTTCGTCCACGTACAGGATGCTGCGATTGGCGGCGGCCAGCACGCCGGGATCAAAGGACCGCTCGCCCTTTTTGATGGCCTTTTCGATGTCGAGCGTGCCGACGACGCGGTCTTCCGTGGCGCTGACGGGCAAATCGACAAAGCGCGTCTTGCGCATGGCAACCGGTAATTCTTCGCCCGCGGCGCGCCGTTCGCGGCACTCGTCGCAGAACTGCTCCGGGCGGTCGGGATCACAGCCAAAGCGGCAATCGGCCACAACGTGGATGTCGGGCAGCAGCGCGGCCAGTGCGCGCGCCGCCGTCGATTTGGCCGTGCCGCGTTCGCCGCGAATCAGCACGCCGCCGATGGCCGGATTGACCGCATTCAATACAAGGGCGCGTTTCATCCGTTCCTGGCCGACAATTGCCGTGAACGGGTACACAGATCGTCTTTCCATTGTCGTCTTGGTTCTTCCTTCGCCGCGTGGACACTCGACCGTAAGTATACTCGCGGCGTGCGCGCTTTTGCAGGGGGAATGTGCCTC
>JADZBY010000518.1 GCA_020851855.1 Anaerolineae bacterium | reverse complement strand
GGCAGCCTGTGCCCTCACTCCCCCGGCCCCTCTCTCCCTCATGGCGAGAGGGGAGAAAGGCGAGGCGCGGCCTGCGGTTTTTAGCCCCTCTCCATGAGGGAGAGGGGTTGGGGTGAGGGTCCGAAGCAAGCGATTGGGCCGGAGACAGCCTGTGCCGCTGTCCAGGATTCCGGAAGTGTGTCGAAATGCCCATCGGGCAAGTGAGGAAAACGGCAATGAGTACCCTGCGTACCGAGAACCTGAGCAAGACCTTCGGGGATTCTGGACACCCCGTCCACGCCCTGCGCGGTGTGAACCTGAGCGTGGAGCCGGGCGAGTTCGTGGCCATCATGGGGCCGAGCGGATCGGGCAAGAGCACGCTGTTGTATCTGCTCGGTGGGCTGGACCGGCCCACCACGGGCAAGGTGTTGCTGGGCGACGCCGACCTGGGCGCGCTGGACGACGAGGCGCTCTCGGCCCTGCGCCGGACGCGCATCGGCTTCGTCTTTCAGTTCTTCAACCTGATCCCGGTCCTCACCGCCCGTGAGAACGTGGCCATGCCGCTCATCCTGGACGGCGTGCCGCGCGCTACTGCCCTGCAGCGCGCCGACGAGGCGCTGTCTCGCGTCGGGCTGGTGGATCGCGGCGAGCACCGCCCGGCGGAGCTTTCCGGCGGGCAGCAGCAGCGTGTGGCGCTGGCGCGGGCGATGGTCACCAACCCGGCGCTGATCCTGGGCGACGAGCCGACCGGCAACCTGGACTCCCAGGCCAGCGACGAGATCGTCGGGCTGCTGCGCAAGGCGTCCGACGACTGGGGCCGCACCGTGATCATCGTCACGCACGATCCACGCATTGCCGCCCACGCCGACCGGATCGTGTTCCTGAAGGACGGCCAGATCGTGGACGAGAACCGGCTGGCCGGGCAGAGCAGCCCCGAAGATATCCGTGAGCGCTTTGGCAAAGTCGCCGTGCGCTGACGGGGAGGAATACCATGTCCAAGTCCATGCGCGCCACCCTGTCGTTGGTGTGGCAAATGACCCTCATGGCGCTGCGCTACCTGAGCGCCCGTAAGCTGCGCACGACGCTGACCACGCTGGCCATCGTCATCGGCGTGGCGCTGATTTTCGCCATCAACCTGATCCTTCCGGCGGCCATCTCCATGCTGAGAGGCACGATGCTGGCCGCGTCGGGCACGGTCGATCTGACCGTAGTGAGCGCCACCGGCGAGAGCTTCGCGCCGGAGACGCTTGAGAAAGTCGCCGGCGTGGCGGATGTGTCCGCCGTGTCGGGCGTGCTGCGACGCCTGATCCTGCTGCCCGACGTGGGCAAGACCGGCTCCATCGGCTCGGCGGCGCAGATCGAGCTGATCGGCCTCGACCCGCAGACGGCGCAGGACGTGCGCCCGTATGCGATGAGCGAGGGCCGTTTCCTTCAGCCGGGCGATGCGAACAAGGCGCTTTTGCCCGCCGGTGTGGCCGATCTGGCCCCCGAAATCGGCCTGAACACCATGCTGCCGCTGCTCACGGCGGGCGGCTTGCGGCTGTACAACGTCGTCGGGCTGCTCGCGGAGCCGATCAGCCCGCAGGCCATTCCGGTCTACGTCAGCCTGGCCGACGCGCAGAGCGCCCTGCGACAGCCGGGCCTGATCAACGCCATCGACATCGCCATCACGCCGGGCGCGGACCGCGACGCGGTGGGGCAGGCAGTGCTGGCGGCGGTGGGTGATGGCTTCGAGCTGGACACCGCCGACGACGCGACCTCGTTCAGCGCGGCGGAAATCGGCTACATCATGATGTACGCCATGGGCCTGCTGGCGCTGTTCATCGGCGGATTCCTGATCTTCAACACCTTCCGCACCGTGGTGGTCGAACGCCGCCACGATCTGGCCATGCTGCGCGCCATCGGGGCGTCGCGGCGGCAGGTGACGTGGCTGATCCTGGTCGAGAGCCTGATCCAGGGCGTGATCGGCTCGGTGGCCGGGCTGATCGTGGGCTACCTGATGGCGGGTACGCTGAATACGCTCATGACGTCGGCCATCTCCGTGTTCATGGCCGGCAGGGAGATGACCATCGAGGTGACGCCCGGCGCGGCGCTCGGAGCGCTGGCCATTGGCATGATCACCACGCTGGTTGCGGGGTATGTGCCCGCGCGCAACGCCGCCAAAGTGGCGCCGTTGGAAGGGCTGCGGCCCGTGGCGGATATCGCCGTGCGGAAAGCCGCCCGCCGGGGCCTGACCATCGGTCTGGTGGTGATGGCGTTCGGCGCGATCATGCTGCTGGGCGGCGGCAAGACGGGCGCGGCGGGCGCGGTGGTGTTCATGGTGGGCATGGTCGCGGTCGCCCCGGCGCTGGTCATGCCGGTGGCGCGCCTGCTCAGCCCGCTGCTCTCGGTCTGGTACGCGCGTGAGGGCGATCTGGCGCGTGGCAACCTGATCCGCCAGCCGGGCCGGGCTGCGATCACGGCCAGCACGCTCATGATCGGGCTGGCGACGCTCGTCCTGATGGGCGCGCTGGTGGCCAGCTTCGACACGTTCATCAAAGACATGGTGAACCGCAACTTTTCCAGCGACATCATGCTCATGCCGCGCACCGTCGCCACGTACCGCAACGTCGTGGGCGCAGACCCGGTGCTGGCCGAGCAGATTCGCGCCCTGCCGGAAGTGGAAGCCGTCGGCGCGCTGCGTTATGCCACGAGTGTGATCAACGGCAAGCCGCTGGAACTGATGGGCATCGACCCGGCGGAGTACCCGCGCGTCTCGAACCTGGATTTTGTCGAGGGCGACCCGGCGACGGCCTATGCGCAGCTCGGCGAGGGCCGCAACGTGATCGTGAACTCGATCACCGCCTTCGGGCTGTCGCTCCAGATGGGCAGCGAGTTCAGCCTGCCGACGCCCAACGGCGCGCAGACGTACAACGTCGTGGGCATCGCCAATGACCTGCTCAGCTTCAAGGTCAACGCCATGTTCCTGAGCCAGGACAATCTCGCCGCCGACTTCCAGAAGGCGGAAGACATCATGATCCTGGTCAAGCTGCGCCCCGGCGAAGATGCGCAGGCGGTGAACGCCAGGATCGAGGCCATCGCCGCCGACTATCCGCAGTTCACGCCGCTGGTGACGGGCGAATATCGCCAGACGCTCAACGACCTGATCGGCGTGGCGCTCCAGTTGTTCTACGGGCTGGGCATCCTGATCCTGATCCCCGCCGTGCTGGGGCTGGTGAATACGCTGGCGATCAACGTCATGGAGCGCCGCCGGGAGATCGGCGTGGTGCGCGCGGTGGGCGGCAGTCGTAAGCAGGTGCGCCGCGTGGTGACGGCGGAAGCGCTGCTGCTGGGCCTGTTCGGCGCGGCAATGGGCGTGGTGGCCGGCGTGGCCATCAGTTATGGCTTCATCAGCGCCTTCAGCCTGATCGGGTGGAACGTGCCGTATGCCTTCCCGGTGATCGGCATGATCGCGGCCATCGTGGCGGGCGTGATCGCGGCGCTTCTGGCGGCCATCCTGCCCGCGCGCAACGCCGCCCGGCTGGACATCGTGCGCGCCTTGCAATACGAGTGAAGAAACCCTCACCCCCGTCCCCTCTCCCCCAGGGCGAGGGGAACAGAACACGGGCTTCGTCCTGTTTTTCTCCCCTCTCGCCCATCGGGAGAGGGGTTGGGGGAGTGAGGGCCAGAGCCGCCCTTACACCTGGATGAAGCTGGGCAGCACGACGGGCCGGGAGCGCGTCTCGCGGTAGAAGAAGTTCTGCAGCGTTTGCTCGATGCTGTCCTGCCGGACGTGCTGGCCGCGCTGGAAGTGCTGCCGGATGGCCTTCTGCGCCTCGCGCATCAGATCACGCGAGCCGTTGAGTGGGACAAAGCCCCGGCTGATGATCTGCGGCTCCCCGGCGAGCTTGTTGTGCGCATTGACCGGGATGAGGGCCACGATGAAGCCGTCCTGCGATAGGCGCTGGCGGTCTTCCATGATCGCCTCGCCGATCTCCCCGATCAGGTGGCCGTCGACGTACACATCGTTGGCCGGGACCGGCGCATCCAGCCAGGCGCGGAAGCCGTCGGTGGTCCACGCCGCGCCGTTGTTCAGGATGAACACGCCATCCGACGCGATCACGCCCGTGTGCAGCGCCAGCCGGGCGTGCAGGTGCAGGTGGCGCGTCTCGCCGTGGACCGGGATCAGGAACCGGGGCCGCACCGCCTCGATCATGGCCTGCATCTCGTCGCGGCTGCCGTGCCCGGACACGTGCACCGTGGCCAGCTTGCCGTAGATGACGTTTGCGCCGCGCTCGAACAGCTTGTTGAGCATCCGGCCCACTTCTTCCTCGTTGCCGGGGATGGTCCCGCCGGAGATGATGATCGTATCGCCGGGCTTGACCTGGGTCTGGCGATGCTCGCCCTGCGCCATGCGATTCAAGGCAGAGCGCGGCTCGCCCTGGGAGCCGGTGGCCAGGATCAGCAGCTCGCCATCCGGGATGGGCGCGTCGACGGGCACGATCAGGCCGTCGGGCGCGTTCAGATAGCCCAACTCGCGCGCCAGCCCGACGTTTTCCTCGAGGCTGCGCCCGGTCAACGCGACCTTGCGCTTGTGCTTGTGGGCCAGGACCATGATTTCCTGAAGGCGCGCCAAGAGCGAGGCGAACGTGGCGATGATGATGCGCCCGCCCTTTGCCTCGTCAAAGAGCCGGTCCAGCTCGTCGGCCACCAGCTTTTCGGTGGGCGTGCGACCGGGCCGGTCGGCGTTCGTGCTGTCCGCCAGCAGCGCCAGCACGCCGTTCGGCGTCAGCGCGCGCAGGGCGTCCAGGTCGGTGATGCGCCCACCCGCCGGCGTCTCGTCCAGTTTGTAGTCGCCGGTGTGCACGATGGACCCGACCGGCGTATCGATCACCAGCCCGACCGAGCCGGGGATGGAGTGCGCCACCGGGAAGGCGTGCACGCTGAACGCGCCCAGCGAGAGCGTCTCGCGCTCGTCGATGATGTGCAGGTCCGCCTGCTGGAGCACGTGGGCTTCTTCGAGCTGCCGCCGCACCATCCCGATGGTCAGCGCGGTGCCGTAAATGGGCGCGCGCAGCCGGCGCATCAGGTAGGGCAGGCCGCCGATGTGGTCCATATGCCCGTGCGTCAGGACGATGCCGCGCAGCCGGTCCTGGTTCTGCACCACGTAGTCAAACTGGGGCAGCACCAGGTCGATGCCGGGCATGTCGCCTTCGGGGAACATCACACCGCAGTCGATCACGATCATGTTGCGGCCATATTCCAGCACGGTCATGTTTTTGCCGATTTCCCCCAGGCCGCCCAGGGGAATGATACGAAGCGATTTCGCTTTTGCCATAGAGGTTGTTTGTCTCAGTCCAATTCAGTGCTTGTCAAAAGGTATCCGCCGCCGGTGGGCAGCACAGAATCCACCGCCGATGGTGCATGGGCAAGGCAAGCGCACACAGCGCACAGGGTAAGGATAAATTCCGCGTCGTCCGGAAGGCCTTCAGCGCAGGGAAGAAGGGAGAGTTCTAGGAGTCCGAGGAGTATCACGCCCAGTATTATAAAGGATGAGAAGCGTAATTGAAAGGGCGGATTTTTGGGGCCTCACTTCTGACCGTTTCTCCCAAATAACGAAGAGAAAACGTGGGCGCCAACACGGACGCGGCAGGCCTCGTCCCTACACGTCTGTCGTAGGGACAACGCAGGCGTTGTCCGCCCTCTCTACCTCGCATGATGGGTAGGCGCGGACGCGGCAACACGGACGAGGCAACACGGACGCGGCAGGCCTCGTCCCTACACGTCTGTCGTAGGGACAACGCCTGCGTTGTCCGCCCTCTCCACCTCGCCCGTTCGCGTCCGTTGTAGGCGGTGGACGCCCTCACACCACCACGACGCTATTCACCAGCTCGCCCAGGCCGTCGATGGTGATGCGCACCTCGTCGCCCGGCGCGAGCGTGAAATCGCCGTCGGGCACGACGCCCGTGCCGGTGAGCAGCACGACGCCATCCGGGAACGTCAGACAGCGGCCCAGGTACGCGACCAGTTCCTCGGCGCGGCGTTTGATGCGGCCCGTGTGCACGCGGCCCTCGAAGACGCACGCGCCGCCGCGCTCGATGCGGATGTGGATCGTCGCGTCGGGCCAGCCCTGCATTTTGCCCAGCACGATGCCCG
>JADZBY010000517.1 GCA_020851855.1 Anaerolineae bacterium | reverse complement strand
CGGGCGTACTCTCCGATCCGCACAGCGACGGGCATTTCGACTTTGCCTGCGACGCGCCGATCCTGGTCGAGATGGACACGCTGACGCAGGGCGAGGCCGAGACGGTGCGTTTCCGCACCCATTTCCCACTCGAAGGCACGATCCACGACGGCGCGATCCGGCTGAGCGGCGGCTTTGTCTTCCGGTTGGAAGGCGAACACGAGCCGATGGCGGCCAAAGCGGGCGTGTGTCAGGCCCACATCAGCGCCAGCAGCCATTTCCGCTGCGTCCTGGTGGACGACTCCGACCTGCCCGCGCTGGCCGAGACGAACACCATCGCGCTCGGTTTCGCCGGGCGCGAGGCGGCGGTGCGCGCGTCGGGCGATTTTGACATCGCGCTGCGTGGGCTGGACGTGTACATCACCCGGCTGGCGCTCCGGGCCACGCCGCTCGCTTTCCCCGGCCTGTTCGAGACGGGGCCGATCGGCGTGGAACTCTTGCCGCCCGCGCCCCACGTCGCTTTCGCGCTCGACCGGGCCAGGGGCTTCGCCGTGCGGGCGGAGATTCCGGCGCAATTGACCACCCACGTTTCGTTCCTCGGCTTCCCGGCCCAACCGTTGACGGCGGCGCTGCGCATGGAGCTTCGCGGCGACGTGGCGCTGCGCTCGACCGTCACGCTGCGCCTGAATGACCGGCTTGACGTGCACATCGGGGATGGCGCGGTGACGCTCAGCGTGCAGGCCATGCTGCGGGCGCGCGTCGAGGCGGTGGGTGGAGAGGCGGACCTGCCCGGCGTCGCAGAGGCGTATCCGCGCCAGACTGGCCGCCCGTCGCGGCAGCTGGACGGCGCGGCGGTGGCGGCGCTCATGGCGGCGCTGGCCCACGACGCCGACCTGTGGGCGCGGCTGGATGCGCTTTTGGCCCTCACCGACGCGCCGGGCGACGTCTGGCTGGCCGCCTGCCAATTGGGCGTCACGGATGGCGACCCGGTCGTGCGCTGCCATGCCGCCGAAGGGCTGGGGCGGCGCGGCGACGGCTCACCGTTGCGTCAGGATGCGGCGGCAGCGCTGATGACCATGCTCCACGACGCCAACCCGTTCGCGCGGCTGTGCGCCGGGGCGGCAGTCTTGCGGCTGGATAGGGACGGCCCGGCGCGGCGTGAGGCGGTGCGAGCCGTCATTGGCGTGCTGCGCGACGATGACGACGTGTGTGTGCAGATGGTCGGCTGCATCCATCTGGCCGGCGCGCCGGAAGCCGACGCACAGCGCGCCATCCGGGCGGCAGAAGTCAGGGCGCGGGATTCGTTCGTACGGCGCGCGGTGCGTTACGCGCTGGGCAAAAGGAATCGGTGAGGGATGGGCGTGAACGGCGCAGGGTACGATTACGATGTGGCCGTAGTTGGCGCGGGGCCGGGCGGCAGCGCGGCGGCCACCGGGCTGGCGCAGATGGGCTGGCGTGTGCTGCTCGTGGACAAAGCCGCCTTCCCACGCGACAAGGTGTGCGGCGACTTCCTCAGCCCACGCTCTTTGCGCGTGCTGGAGTCGCTTGGCTGCCGCGAGGCGCTTGAGCGGGCGCGCCCCAACCGCATCCAGGCCGCGTCGCTGTACCTGAACGGCGAGCCGGTCACCCAGGGCGTCATCCCGCAGATCGAGGACCTGTCGAATTACGGCTACACGCTGCCGCGCTACGTCTTTGACGAGGCGCTCTTCCGGCACGCAGCGCGCGCTGGCGTGGAGACGGTCGAGAAGTGCGAGGTGACGCGCCTGGAGACAGATGCGGACGGCGTGGCGCTACACGCGAAGCGCGCCGGAAAGCCGGCAACGTTTCGCGCCGCGCTGGCCATCGCCGCGGACGGCGCGCACTCGGTACTCGCCAGGCAGCTTGGCTTCGAGAACCGGGACAGCAGCGCCCGAATCGTCGCCCTGCGCGCCTATTTTGACGGCGTCGAGGGCGACCCGGCGCGCGCCGAGATTTTCTTCGACAAGACATACTTCCCCGGTTACGCCTGGATTTTTCCGCTGGCCGATGGGCGCGCCAACGTCGGGCTGGGCATCGTGCAGGATGTGTACCAGCGCTACGACATCAACCTGCGCGAACGAATGCTGCACTGGCTGGAGAACGATCCCGCCGCCCGCGCCCGGCTGGGCAAGGCGCACATGGATGGGCGCATCGTCGGCTGGCCGCTGCCGACGTACCGGCCCCGCGCGGGCGGCAATTTTGCAGAGCGCGTGCTGTTGATCGGGGACGCGGGCAGTTTCATCGATCCGATCAACGGCGAAGGCATTCACACCGCCCTGGAAAGCGCCCGTATCGCGGCGGCGGTGGCCGATGAAGCGCTGCGGGCGGGCCAGTTCGGGGCAGATTTCCTGGCGCGCTACGAGCGGGCGTGGCGGGCGGCGTTCGATCTCGACCTGCGCACGTCGGATTTCATCGTGAGCGTGGTGAAGAACCGCCCGATGGTCGCCATGTGGCTGCTGGTTCTGAAGATGATCGGGGAGAAGGCCATGCACGACGCGGATTACGCGGCCACGTGCGGCGGAATCCTGTCCGGCGTCGTGCCCACGCACCAGAGCCTGTCGGCGGACATCATCGTCAAGACGCTGCTCAACGGGCCAGATTTCTGGGGTCGCATGGTCGGTCTGAACGCGGAGAGTGGGCTGTCGGGCGTGGTGGGGGCGGGCGTCAACGCCGGGCTGACGGTCGCCGGAGAAGCGCTGGGCATGGTCGGGCAGCTCGCGCGGCGGCCCGCCGAGACGGTCGCCTGGGGCCTGGACGTGGCGGCAAAAGGCCTGGGCGTGCTGGGCGGCCTGATCCGGGGCGTGGGGAAGGAATGACCTCACATCAAGGCATACGGGTGTGCGGTCGGACGAGGCAGGCCTCGTCCCTACATGGCACACGGTAGGGACAACGCCTGCGTTGTCCGCTGCTGGCATACGGGTGTGCGTGCGGACGAGGCAGGCCTCGTCCCTACACGGTACACCGTAGGGACACAACGCCTGCGTTGTCCGCTGCTGGCATACGGGTGTGCGTGCGTGCGGACGAGGCAGGCCTCGTCCCTACATGGCACATGGTAGGGACAACGCCTGCGTTGTCCGCTGCTGGCATACAGGTGTGCGTGCGGTCGGACGAGGCAGGCCTCGTCCCTACATGGCACACGGTAGGGACAACGCCTGCGTTGTCCGCTGCTTAATCAGCTGGGGTGAGGGTGGGAGGCTGACATATGGCGCAGAACCAGAATCCACGCGGACGGCGTCGCAAGGCCGAATCTGCCCCGCCGCCCGACGAACCCAAGCGGCGCGGTCGCAAGCCGGGCCGGCCCGGCAAGGCGGATACGTCCACGGAAAAGCGTGAAGCGCGCCCGCCGCGTTTGGAGTTCGAGCCGCTGACCGTCACCAGCCACCGCGCCTTTGGCACGGCGAAAGTGCAGAACGCCATCTTCGCGCGCTTCAACGCCAACCCCGATCTGGCCAAACTGCTGCTGGTGAATCCGGTGCAGGCCATGAAAGCAGCCGGCGTGACGCTCTCCACGCGCCTGCAAAGGCACGTCATGCACACGCTGCAATACTCGCCGAGCCTGGACGCCGAGCGCAAAGCCCTCGAAGAGCACCTGCACAGCCAGATCGGGCGCAAGCCGAGGCCGAACGACCCGGAGTGGGTGGCGGAATTTCTGTTCGGCCAGCTTGGGCTGAAGCCGCTCGATACACGCGACCACGCGCCGGCGTACAAGACGCCTTTTGACGCGGACATGAGGCGCGTCTACGAGAAATTGCGCCCCAAACGCCGGACCAGCGCCGCCCAGAAGTCCGAGATGGCGCACCAGGCAGCCCCGCCGTCCCAGACGCCGGATGACCCGACGGAAGGCGCATCCCGGTTGACGCTGAAGATGCCGCGCGCCGCCGTCACCCATCTGGACCTCGACGCGCCGCTTCCGGAGCTGCGCTACGCCCGCAAAGCGCCCAAAGCGGTGGACCTGGAGACGCTGTACTTCTACAAGGACAGCCACCCGCTGGTGCGCGACCTGCTCCGGCTGGGCCTCATCCAGCGGCGGCAGTTCCCCATCCAGAGCGCCGATGCGTTCCGCAAGATTCAGCGCGGCGAGCGGCCCAACCCGTTCACGCGCTGGATTAGCGACGTCAGGTTCCCCATGGTGGAGGACGACGATGAGCCTGACCGCTAACTTTGACTTCTGCATCGAGATGAGCATGGCCAAGGTGAAGGAAATCTTTCACCTCGCCTTCAAGACGGAAGAGCGCTACCCGCACAACATCGGCCCGATCACGGAGAATCTGTCGGGCCGGACCGTGACCATCAACGTGCGCATCCACGACGACGAGGATCGCACCGCCGACCTGAGCTTCCGGGACAGCAAGCATATCCTGTTCTCGTTTCCCTTCGACATCAGCGCCGAAGTGCCCGACGCGCCCGACCCGGCCCTGACGCGCATCACCATGCACGTGCGCGCCAACGTGCCCGCCCTGCTCAATTCGTGGGATGAGACGGTCGAGGGCGTTCCGAGCCGTGTCCTGGGCCTGGATTTCGGCGGCATCACCGCGAACGATGTCGAGGTGGTCGAGCTGGAAGGCCTGCCGGTCATCGACGTGAACAACTTCATCCGGGCCATTCACAGCCGCTACGACACCGTGCAGCACGTGTACACCGAAGGCGGCAGCCGGCTCGTGCTCTACGACGGCAACCGCGATACGACGCTGACGCCGCCCAACGGCGCCACGCCGTCCGAAATCCAGGCGGCGCTGGAGACGCACGGCGCGGACCGCTTCCTGAAGATCACCGCGCCGATCTACGTCTCCGTGCCGCTGCCCGCGCCGCTGACCGGAACGTACACCTCGTTCGGGCGCATCGTCTTCTGGCGGCGCGTGATCCAGACCGACACGACGATCACCGTCGAGATGAACGCCGAGCCTGCCGATCCGGCGCTGGCCACCCAGGTGCAGCTTGATACGGCGGTCACGCCCGACTACGAGATCGCACAGGTGCGGGCGGCCATCCACACGCGCTACGATACCCTGGCGCACACCATCACGCTGAGCGGTAATACGCTGCGCCTTTACGACGACGCGCGCGACGCCAGCCTCAGCCCGGCGCTGCCCGTATCCTTCAACCCGTACCACATCGACGCCGTGTTTGAAACCCATTCCGCCGTGGAATACCTCAAGGTGCGCATCCCGGTCCACGTCACGGTGAACAACGTGCCCATCATCGGCACGTACACCTCGTTCGGGCGCATCATCTTCTGGCGGGCCGTGACGCGCACCGCCGATCAGGTCAGCATCAACTTCACCACCGAGCCGGCCCCGGCGGCGCTCAAGAACACGGTGGAACTGGACACCGTGCTGCCCCTCGTGACCGATGCGACGGCCAGCGCCATCAAGGCCGGGATCAACCCCGCGCTGGCCGGGTTTGGCACGGTCAACGCCCCGACCTTCAACGTGCTGCTCACGGCGCTCAAAGCGCGGGCACGGACGGCCATCGGCGCATTCGGCGTGATCACGGAGCCGGCGCTCAGCGAGGCGGCGGCGCGCGACCTGATCAAGCGCCGCATCGCGGAGTACCTCGAGGTGCGCCGCTACCCGGTGTACAGCCCGAAGTCGCCCGATCCGGACGAGCCGCTGCGCGATCCGGTCGGCTTCTTGCTCATCCCCGACAACGTGCTCTCGATCTTGCTGAACCGGCGCACCGGCACGGCGGCGGATGACCATGCGCCCGACAATTTCCTGGGCGCGAACGATCTGGCCGTCGCCGTCGGGCGGGCGAAGGTCGATGAGATCATCAACACGGCCATCAACGAGCAGTTCCCCAACCTGCACAACGGCGGGGAGTTGATCGAGCGCGACGGCAACTCCGCCACGCTGCACGAACTGAGCGTCACGCCGTCCGACCCCGGCGCGCACGACGAGAGTGAGGGCCACCTGTGGGTAGAAGGCGAGGCCGAGGTGCACATCGACTGCTGGCCCGACCCGGATGTGAGCTTTGACGGCCCGATCTTCATCGACGCGACGCGCACGGAAACGGACGGGCAGTGCGGCCTGGAGCTGACGCCGCGCCTGGGCGATTTCGACGTTGGCCAAAGCTGCCTGGACTGCCTGATCGCCTTCCTGATCCCGTTCGGCTTCATCGTCTTCATCATCGTGGAGATCACCATTGACGAGGTGGGCGGCAGCATCGCGGAAGAAATCGCGGAAGGGCAAGGGCGCGCCATTCGCCCCATCCCGCCCGTCGTGAACGGCATCGCCAAAGTCACTGCCTGCCTGACCGACTTCCTGATCCGCAGCAGCGGATTCATCATGCCCGGCGAGGTCACGGTGCGCCGTTACAGCCGGAGTTTTGAAGACCTGCGCGAGGCGGGCAAACTGCCGCGCCCCGGCCAGCCCTGAGCCACGTCACCAGAGAAGGAGATCGCCGTGATTACCACCGTGAGAGGCTTTGTCGTGAAGATTGAGATCGGGCGGGCGGGGCTGGTTATCGTCACGCTCGTGCTGCCCGACGGCTCGCTGCGCACGTTCGTCATCCAGGATGTGGACGCCGACCCGGAGCGCTTCAACGAGCGGCTCTCCAAGCTGGCTATCCTGCGCGACGCTATGGACCGCGCCGAGCCGGTCGAGATCGAGGCCAGATCGGGCGAAGGCGGCGATACCATCGAGCGCTGTGTGCGCATCAGCCGCGACCTGCTCGACCCCATCGGGCACATCCAGCAGGTGACCGGCCTGGCGCTTGCCATCCTGGTGCACAGCGAAAACGGCGCGACGGCGCAGGGCGAAAAGCACGATCAGGCCATCGTCCAGCTGATCACCAACGAGTTGCAGGTTGTGACGTTGACGCTGGACCTGCAAGCGCCCGAACGCGGCGTGGCGTTGGCCCAACTGGACATGCTGCGCGACGCAGAAGAGCGCGGCGTATTGGTGCGGTTGCTGGTCACCGGCGGCGTGACCGGCGGCAGCGCGTCGGAGACTGGCGTCGGCGTCGGAATCCGGGGCGTTGGGCAGCGCATCTTCGCCGTGCTGCTCGACGACGACGAGAGCGCCTTTGGCAGCGATCAGGCGGTGGACCTGAACGGCTTCGTCGAGTCGCTGAGCCTGATCCGGCTGGCGCTGGGCGGCGAGGACGCGCTTGGAAACTTCGCCCATGTGCGTTTCACCACCGCGCCGCCGTTCACCGGGCCGGGCAACACGGTCGGGCTGACGCCGTTCGGGCCGGAGACGGTCGATCTGCTCACGCCGAAAAACTCGCCCGCCTATGCGCTCTTTGAGGCCGGGCTGCGCGATAACCTGCGCATGCGCGTGCGCGCCGTGAGTCCGCGCGTCCGCAAGCCGGTCGACCCGAATGTGCCGACGGACGAACCGCTGAGTGGGCGTCCGGTGGCGGCGCGCGTGCGTGGCGCACGTGG
>JADZBY010000516.1 GCA_020851855.1 Anaerolineae bacterium | reverse complement strand
ACCCGTTTATATCCGCCCGCATTGCCCGCCCGCATTGCCCACCCGTTTATATCCGTCCGCATTGCCGCCCGCATTGCCCGCATCACAACGGAAAGACGCCGCCCGGCGACCACCGGGCGGCGTCTTTTGTCATTTCTACCGCGTCGAAGGATTACAGGCGGGCCATGACTTGCGCCAGCGCGTCCGCCGACGGGCGCACATCCGCCTCGGTCAGCAAGGCGAGCGGCGTTTCCGGCACGCGCTGCAATTCGGGAAGCGTCGGGCGCGGCTCGGAGATGAAGATCAGGCCGGTGATGAACAACTGCTGCTCTTTGGCCTGGTTCAGCAGCTTGAACGCGGCTTCCCGGTCGGTCGGGTCATAGTCGCGCGCCGCCTTCTTCAGCAAGAGCTTCGAGCCGTCGTGCATCGTCACCTCGAATGTTTCCCCTTCCGCGTATTCGGGGATGGTGATCTCCTCACGCAGCGGGACGAGGCCGGGCGGCAGGATGTATTCGATCTCCTGAAGCTCGATGTTGTTCAGCTTGCCGTGCTCGTAGCCTTTCGTGGACTGCGGATTGTCGTTGAAGGTCACGCACGGGCTGATGATGTCCACCAGCGCCGTGCCCTTGTGGCTGAGCGCGGCCTTGATGATTTCGCGGCACTGCTGCGGATCGCCGGAGAACGAGCGCGCCACAAAGGTGCAGTCCGTGGCCAGCGCTTCCAGGCACAGGTCGATGGGCGGCAACTGGTTGACGCCGTAGTACTTCTGTTGCTGGTTCTCGTCGGCGGTGGCGCTGAACTGGCCTTTGGTCAGGCCGTACACGCCGTTGTTTTCCACGATATAGACCATCGGCACGTTGCGGCGCAGAAGGTGCTTGAACTGGCCCAGGCCGATGCTGCCCGTGTCGCCGTCGCCGCTCACGCCGACCACGGTGACTTTGTGGTTGGCCAGCGACGCGCCGGTCGCCACGGCGGGCATACGGCCATGCAGGCTGTTGAAGCCGTGCGACTGGCCCAGGAAATAGGCGGGCGACTTGCTGGAGCAGCCGATGCCGCTGAACTTGACCAGGTAACGCTGGTCGAGGCCCAGTTCCCAGGCGGCGTCGATGATCTTGGCCGAGATAGAGTCGTGGCCGCAGCCGTTGCACAGCGTCGACTCGGCGCCTTTGTAGGCGGTCTTCTCCAGGCCGAGATGGTTGACTTTGGGTGTGCGAACGGTCATGGTTAACGCTCCTCTACGTTCACATTCACGTTCACGTGCTCAGCGCTCAGGATGCCGTCGCGCACAAAGCGCGCCGTCAGCGGCAGGCCATCCTGGTGCGTGAGCGGGATGATCTTGTTGGCAAATTCCGGAAATTCGACGCGCAACAGGTACGCCATCTGGCCCAGGTAGTTGTTCTCGACCACGTACACGCGCTCGTGTTGGTCCAGAAACGCGCGCGTCTCGTCGCCGAGCGGCAGGGCGCGCACGCGCTGGTAGTCGGTGGCCAGCCCGGCGGCGGTCAACCTATCGCGCGCCTCGACAATGGCCGGGTCGTTCGAGCCGTAGGACAGGATGCCCACCGGCGCGTGTGCGCTCGCATCGGTGACGGGCGCGGGCACGATGGTGCGCGCCGTGTTGAACTTGCGCTCCAACCGCTGCATGTTGGCGTACCAATCGTCGGGCCGCTCGCTGTACACGGCGTGCTCGTTATGGCCCGTGCCGCGTGCAAACCAGGGCGGTCCCTGCGTCGGCATACTGCGGTGGCCGATGCCGTCGCCTTCCACGTCCTTGTAACGCGAGAAGCGCCCGGCCTGCTCCAGGTCTTCGTAGGTGAAGGTCTTGCCCCGGTCAAAGGGCTTGTCCGGATACTCGAACGGGTCGGACACCCACAGGTTCATGCCCAGGTCCAGGTCGCTCAGCACGAACACGGGCGTCTGAAGCCGGTCGGCGATGTCAAAGGCGCGCCAGCCGAACTCGAAGCACTCCTTCATATCGCTGGGCAGCAGCACCACATGCCGCGTATCGCCGTGGCTGGCGAAATAGGCCGAGAGCACATCCCCCTGCGACGTGCGCGTGGGCAGCCCGGTGCTGGGGCCGACGCGCTGGATGTCCCAGATCACGGCGGGGATTTCGGCAAAGAAGCCCAAGCCGGCAAATTCCTGCATCAGCGAGATGCCCGGCCCGGATGTGGCCGTCATGGCCCGCGCGCCCATCCAGCCTGCGCCGATGATCATGCCGACAGCCGCCAGTTCGTCTTCCGCCTGCACAATGGCCAGCGTCGTCTCGCCGGTTTCTTTGTTCGTGCGCAGTTCTTTCGCGTAATCGCTCAGGCTGTCGATCACGCTCGTGGACGGCGTGATCGGATACCACGCCGCGACGGTCACGCCGCCCCAGATAGCGCCGAGTGCGGCTGCCGCGTTGCCCTCGATCATGATCTTGCCCTGGTTGGCGTTCATGCGCTGCGCCACGAAACGCCGGGGCGCAGTCGGGTAGTTTTCGCGGATGTATTGGATGGCTTTTTCGACCAACCCGAAGTTGAGCGCGATGGCCTTCTCTTTGCCCTTCAGGAAATAACTAAGCGCCGCGCGCACTTCGTCGATCTCGATGCCCAGCATCTCGGCCAGCGCGCCGACGTACACCATGTTGGCCACGTACTCGCGCAGGGCGGCATTTGCGCCCGATTCCTTCACCATGTCGCGCACGGGCAGGCCGATGTAGGTGATATCCTCGCGGTCCTGCTTCAGCTTCCACTCCAACGGGTAGATGCACAGGCCGCCCGGCTGCAATTTCTGGATGTCCTCAGCGTGCGTCTTCTGGTTGAAGGCGACCAGCACGTGATAGTCTTCGCGGCGCGCGGTATAGCCGTCTTTGTTCAGCCGGATTGTGTACCACGTCGGCAGGCCGTAGATGTTCGAAGGGAACAGGTTCTTGCTGTTGACGGGGATGCCCATCCTGAACAGCGCGCGCACCAGCGTATTGTTGGCCGTGGCGCTGCCCGATCCATTCACCGTGGCCGCCACGATGACGAAATCGTTGACGACAGGCTGGCCGTCGCTTTCGTCGGTGCGCTGGCCGGTTTCTAGGTCCAGAGCGCTCATCAGTTACTTCTCCTTCTTCACTTGAGGGGATGAAAGAAAGGCGCCCGCCCCTTCACCTTCCGCCGTGGCGTTCCGGTGGCGTAGCAAGCGCGTATGTGCGATAAAGGCTTGTTGTGCGGCGTCGAAATCACCCTCCCCGATATGCGTCAAAATCTTCTCATGATACGTCCACGCTTCCTGCCAGTAGTCGAGGTCTGCATAAGTATTCAATTCCACTGCTTCATAGGCTTCCCAATAGGACTCCAGCAGGCCGATGACAAAAGGATTCTCCAGCCGTGCAAAGATGCGCATATGAAAGGCGCGGTGCTCGTCGTGCGGAATCTGGATGAACGGCGCGCTGAGCTTTTCCCAGGCCGTCTCGACCAGCTCGCGCAGCGCGGTGATGTCTTCGGGCGTCAATTTGGAGCAGGCTTCGTGCCAGAACGCCACTTCGGTATGGTTGCGCAGGTCGGTGAAGGCCAGAAAGCGCAGCGGGTCCATCGCCACGCCAAAGAGCAGGCTCAGGCGCACCGCCGGGAGAAAGTCGTAGTCTTTGCAGCGGATGCCGGTGCGCGGACGCACATCCACCATGCCCAGCGAGCGCGCTACTTCGAGCTGCTCGCGCAGTTTTCCCACGTTGATACCAAGCTGATCGCTAAGTTCCTGAAGTGAGGGGAGTTGATCGCCCGGCTGGCAGCCGCGCGTCACGATGTAGTTGAGCAAATCCGAATCGAGCGGAACGGAAGCCATCGGGCCGCGCCCTCAAATCATATGATCAATTCGATTAATCAATACAGTCAGATTATAGTCCCCTTGTGGGTGGCCGTCAATAGCTGCTTCTTTCAACCACACTATGTTAATGGTAAAATATCCGCGTTATGTATTCGCCTCTACGCACCTTTCAAGATCGGAGGCCTTGAACAGTGTCCGCACTCGAAACTCTCTTGAAGAAGCTTCCTCGGGGTACACACCTTCCCCTAATCCCTAGCTCTCGATCTCTCCTGAGTGTACCCAGCACGGATCGGAGCTATGTCCGTCCGCCACTGCGCTTCGAGGATGACGATGGTACTTGTCCCATCGTCGTTATTTCTGCCCCTGGAGCAGTGGGCAAATCTGCACTTGCGCAATACATCGCAGCGACAAAGCAGGCACATCTCTGGGACCTGTCGAGGCTTGTACTAGGCACCAACACATTTCAAGGCACTTTGGCGAGTTCGTTCCAGCTTGAGGCGCTACCAGGACTGATTGAAGATCTCAGAAAGGGCCAAGTCCTGTTTGTCCTCGACGCTTTCGACGAAGCTGAGATCGTGTCAGGCTGGCCACGAGTGGAGGAATTCTTACGAGAGGTTTTCGGCTTCGTAAAGAACGCCTCTGGACCCTGCATTGTCCTCCTTGCGCGTGGTGAGACGGCATTTTACATGGATATGCACCTCGATACGCTTGCTGCCGAGAATAACTTGCCACGTCGCCATACTACTCTTAGCATAGAATATTTCGAGGAGTATCAAGCGAAGGACTTCATCGCGAAGCAACTCGAAAAGCTGGGGAAATCGGCCCCCAAACAGCACACTGATGTACTTAGGCGAGCCGTGGAGAAGGTATTCAGCCTTTTCATTGAAGCGGTGCGAGCTGATGAACCAGATGAGCCTGGGCGGCACTGGGCACAACAGAAAGTGAGATCTTTTCTGGGTTACGCTCCCGTTCTTCAGGCCATTGCCACATACTTTTCCGAAGTGGGTAATCTTGTTGAGGTTGAAAACCTTCTCAATCGGGACAGGACATCAGCTTCCGCGTACGGGGCAAAGCTCATTTGTTTCCTGATGAATAACTTGCTGGAACGGGAACATAACAAGGTTGTGAAGCAGTTGCAGCAAGCTGGTATCCCGGAAGCGCAAGGCTGGAACGGCTGGGACAAAGTATTCACACCGAGTGAACAACTGCAGCGCTTGTTTCTTTATGTTCAACCAGAAATGCGACAGAAGGCATTTGCGGTAGATACAGGGGCAGAAGAAATCCCGAACTGGCTGGCAAGGCACTACATTGACCTGCTAAACCGGTTCCTTGTTCAACATCCATTTATCTTTGACGATGTCTTCACCGGGCCGGCCTTCGAAGACTATACCTTTGCGCGCCTCCTCGTTGAGGTGCGGCTCTATGAGCAGGTGAAAGCAGCCTGGGACAAACGAACTTCAGGACAGAAGACGTACGTATCTTCACCTCTTTTCTCCCATCTGTACTGGAAGTTGTCTTCCGGAGTAGTATCGGGTGATCTGGCAGGTTACGTGTACGAGTCGGCGATTTCTAGGCGTAGCTTCAAATCTGAACCTCGATTAGTAATTGTACCGCTCGGTGAAGGGGATAACTCAGTACATCGATTTAGGGTTTTTGACGAGGATAGTCGCGATGATCAGGAGCCTGGTCGCGGTTTCAAGCTCATCGTAGATGAGGACCATCCTCTAGTCTTTAAACGGCAGTTAGCTCGCGCCTACATTGAAGTTCAAGGAAGGGTAATACTTGGCATTCCCGGAGGCAACTTCGAGCTATCAAACACGGAGCTGGTGTGCACAACTCTAGAAATTCAGGCTGCAACCGTGGTCGTGCGGAATTACCAAGAAGAAGAGCGTGTATCGCTTGAAGCTGACCACTTTGCTCACGATGTGGCCCGATCTGTCGTAGTAGACTGCAATGAAAGCTCCCGCCTCTCGATCTCCTGGCCTGACGGGAAGACTCACCCTTGGGCAGAATACTACCGGCAACCAGTCACTTATACATCGGTAGACACTCGCGAGGCGGTACTCGCTATACGGAGGGTACTCACGTTCTTCCGGCGTGATAGGAATGCTGAGTTTGCACGCTATAAGCTTCTGATCGACAATGTGGTCGTCGGGGCGAATCCCATGCGACAGGCAATGCGTGACTTTATGGTAGCGCATGGAATCATCACTCATAAAGAGCCCCTGTACTACCTCGACCTATCCTCACTGGAAGTTGCAGGTATAAACTGGACCTCACTCCGACAGGGTAAGGTCGAGCCGAGATTGGAGAGCTTCGTGGAGAAATTCTTCGCTTGGTCGCGCGGAAGAGCTAACTGAGAATTCGAGGACGCTACAGCCATGCGCATGTCGCGCCTGTTCAGCCAGACCCTTCGCGAAGCGCCCGCCGAAGCCGAGACGCCCGGCTACCAGCTCTTGCTGCGTGCGGGCTATATCCGCCAGCTTGCCGCCGGGATTTTCAGCTACCTGCCGCTCGCCCGGCGCACGCTGGACAAGATCGAGGCCATCGTGCGCGCGGAGATGGACGCCATCGGCGGGCAGGAAGTATCGATGCCCGTCGTGCACCCCGCCGACCTGTGGCGCGAGACGGGACGCTGGTTCACCATCGACGCCGAGATGTCGCGCTTCAACGACCGTGCCGGGCGTGACATGGTGCTGGCCATGACGCACGAGGAAGTCGTGGCCGACCTGGTGCGCCGCGAGATTCGCTCGTACCGCCAACTTCCGCAGCTCATCTACCAGATTCAGACGAAGTGGCGGGACGATCCGCGCCCGCGCGCCGGGCTGATCCGCGTCCGCGAGTTCACCATGAAGGACAGCTACAGCCTGGATACGGATTTGGCGGGCCTGGACAAACAATACCGCGCCCACTACCAGGCCTATTTCAACATCTACCACCGCTGTGGCCTGACCGTGCACGCCGTCGGCGCAGACGTGGGCATGATGGGCGGCAGCCTGGCGCATGAGTACATGTACCTGACGCCCGCCGGGGAAGATACCGTGCTTTTCTGCGACCAATGCGGCTACGCGGCCAACCGGCAGATCGCGCGCTTCATCAAGCCTGCCGCCACGCCGGAAGCGCCGCTGCCCGTCGAGGAAGTCGCCACGCCGGACACAAAGACCATCGAGGCCCTGGCGGCGCTTCTCGGCGCGCCAAAGGCGAAGACGGCCAAGGCGGTGTTCCTGGTCGCCACGCTACAAGACGCCGAGGACAGCGCCAAGACGACGGAGCGGCTGGTCTTTGCCGTGGTGCGCGGCGACATGGACGTGAACGAGACGAAACTGGCGAATGTGCTCAAGGCGCGCGCCCTGCGCCCGGCCACTGACGAAGAAATTCAGGCGGTCGGCGCGACGCCCGGTTACGCCTCGCCGCTCGGCCTGGGCCATGAGCGCGCCATGATCGTGGCCGATGATGCCATCCCGGCGTCTCCGAACCTCGTGGCGGGCGCGAACCGGGCCGGCTATCACCTCTTGAACACCAACTACGGGCGTGACTACACCGCGCACATCGTGGCGGACATCGCGGCGGCGGGCGACGGCGACGCCTGCCCACGCTGCCAGCACCCGCTGCGCACCAGCCGCGCTGTCGAGGTTGGGAACATCTTCAAACTCGGCACGCGCTACAGCGACGCGCTGGGCTGCCTGTTCAACGACGCCGACGGCCAGCTCAAACCGGTGATCATGGGGTCATACGGCATCGGGATCGGGCGGCTGCTGGCGTGTATCGCGGAAGCGCACCACGACGCCGACGGGCTGATCTGGCCGGTCAGCGTCGCGCCGTTCGCCGTGCATCTCGTCGGGCTGGATCAGGGCGGCGAGGCGGGCGCGCTGGCCGAGCAGGTGTATCGCGACTTGTGGGCGGCGGGCCTCGAGACGCTCTTTGATGACCGCGACGAGCGCCCCGGCGTCAAATTCAAGGACGCCGACCTGATCGGCATCCCGCTGCGCCTGACGGTGAGCAGCCGCGCGCTGCAAAATGGCGGTGTAGAGTTCAAGCCACGCCGGGAGAACGAGCGTCGCATCGTGCCCGTCGAAGCGTTGATTGGCGTGGTGAAGGCGGCGCTGGCGGCGCACCAGGCGGAGATCGATCAGCGCGTGGTCAACGTGCCGTTTCCGGAAGAATAGACAGGGGCGAGCAGGCGGGCATCTCACGAGACGCCCCTACAGGTGACCCATGTAGTGGCGCATCGGGATGCGCCCGCCGAATGACGCGCCATTACGCCCGTCTCGCGGTGTGTGTTCTACTTCCCGACGCAATCCGGCGCGACGGGCGATCCGGGCTGGCCGTAATCTTCTGGCACATCGCGCGTATTGGCCATCGGGACCCAGCCGCCCATGACGAACAACTGGCCCCACTGCCCATCGTCGCTCGTCCTCGTTACGTAAGCGGTCTGGCAGGCGCGCAGAATCTGCCCGGTGAAGGTCCCGTCCGGCCCGGAAAGCACCGCCGTGTCTTCGTTGAACAATACCAGGTTGCGCGCATCCGGCCCCGGCAAGGCGGGTCCGGCGAACGGCTGCACACGGACTACCGGCGTGCTGGGCGCAGGATCGGTTGGCGCAGGATCGGTCGGGGCTGGATCGGTCGGCGCAGGGTCCGTCGGTACAGGGTCCGTAGGTACAGGATCGGTCGGCGGCGGATCGGTCGGCGGCGCGCCAAAGTCCTCGTTCATCACGCTGAGGTGGCCATTGAAGAATCCCGACCCGTTCCAGTAGCACCCGATCACCAGCGTGCTGCGGCTGACGAGCGTCGCGCCCTGGTACAGGCTCCATTCGCGCTTGTAGGTGAACGAGGTCGCGCCGCGATCCGTAAAGGTGTATGTTGCACCCGATGGGTACGTCCCGGTGTTGCTGGGCGCGCCGGGCGGCGTGAATGTGGTTGGGCCTTCCACGAGGCTGTCGTCGATCAGGCCGCGATCTTCCACACTCATGCCTGTCGCCGGGTAGTCCCGCACTTCTGAATACGATACGTTGATGCTGGTCGGGCCGCACGTCACGCCGCCCGGCGCGCTAAACTGCAAAATCGGCGTTGCACCGCGCGCCGGCGTGCTGCTGCTGATGAGCATCCCGGCCAGGAGAATGAACACGATAGTGAGCGAGAACACCCGTGTGGCCTTCATAGGCTTTTCCCCGCCTCTCCCCTTCCAATACATGAGGTGCAGTTAAATCTTAGACGGTGCGCCTTAAGCCGCCCTATCAGGCTCGCATCCCACGACGTGTTAGGCGCGTGCAAAGTCGCCATTGCCCGTGCGCGCTGGGCAAAAGGCTGTACACTAGGGGAGACTGGCATGTGAACGACCCGGCACGAGCGAGAGAGCGAGATCAGGCGGACGCATGGCGATCATCACTCCCTACGACAATAAAATCGGCATCTGGCATCACCAGGGGCAACGTGTGGCGGCGCGCACCATCGACGAGTTTGCCCAGGCGCTACGGCGGCTCGCCCCGGCGGTAACCCAGGTCTTTGTCAAGACGAGCGACGGCAGCGATTGGATGAGCCGCTACGACAACAAAGCGGCTCTGCACATCAGCGGCCCGGACGCCATCCGGCGCTGGGTGGTCACGTTGCAGAAATACGGCCTGGAGTTTCACGCCTGGTGTGTCCCGCGCGGCCTGGACATCGAAGGCGAGGCGCGCGTCATCACCCAGGCGTGCAGCGTGCCCGGCGTGCGCTCGATGGTTCTCGACGTGGAGCCGTACCAGGGTTTTTACGCCGGCCCACGCGAATCGGTGCGCCCACTCATGATGCGTATCCATTCCGCGCTGCCCGGCGCTTACCACATCGGCATGACGGTCGATCCGCGCTCGAACCACTACGCCCAAATCTGGCCGGACGAGTGGTTCCCCTTCGTGAACAGCGTCCATTTGCAGCTTTACTGGGGCACGTTCGGCGTGTCGCCCGAAACCGTGCTGGCGAACGGCTACCGCACCTGGGGCGGCTTTGGCAGGCCGCTCTTCCCGCTCTTCGGGGCGCATGGCGTGCCCGCCGCCGAAGTCGAGCGTGCGCGCCAGACGGCGGTCAGCGTGCACCGCGTCGCCGGGATGAGCTGGTGGGTGCTCGGCCAGATCACGACTCAGGAATTTGAGCCGATCAACCGCCACCTGGACGGCGCACCCGGCCAGCAGCCGCCCGACATGGTCGGCAACGCCGTCACCTATGGCGCGTCGCGCGTCGTGCAGCCCGGCGATCCGGGCTACGTCAGCGGTGTGTTCGCCGGCGCAGAGCCAAACACGGGTCGTTTTGGCGCGTATCCCGGCTACATGGGCCGCCCCGGCAACTACCACGCCACCAATGATCACGTCGCGAACGTTTGGGCGCGCTGGGACCCGCAAATCCGGCAGTCGGGCTGGTATCGGATCGAGGCATTTGTCCCGAACCTGCACGCCACGGCGGGCCGCGCGCGCTACAAGCTGCACGGCGTCGGCAACATCCCCGGCGAGATCATCATCAGCGTGCCGCAGGCGCACTACAACAACGAGTGGGCCACGCTCGGCACGTTCTACATCAACGCCGCCGCCCAGCAGCCCGGCGTCGTGTACCTGAACGATTGGACCTTCGAGCCAGGCCTGGAATTAGCCTTTGACGCCTTGCGCTGGCGGCCTGTGGTGCAGCCCGGCGCGCTCCAGGTCATGAGCGACGTGTCCGGCACGGCCCGCGAAATCTTCCAGCGCGGCAAGGCGCTCGGCAACCGGGCCAATGTCTTCTCGCGCGTTGGGGATAGCATCACCGCATCGCCCTATTTCCTGACGCCCATCGGTCAGGCCCAGTTTGATCTGGGCGCGTTTCGCATCGAACTGGAGCCGGTGGTCGGCCATTACCTGGGCGAGAACGCGCGGGCGGGCAATTCGTTCCTGAACCCGTCGCTGGCGGCGGGCAATGGCTGGGGCGCGGATCGCCCGCTTCAGCCGGGTTATGCCTATACGCAGATCTGCGGCAATGAAGCGCCGCTCGTGTGCGAATACAAGCGGGTGCGCCCGGCGGTGGCGCTGATTATGATCGGGACAAACGACTCGGGCGGCGTCGCGCCGGAAGTGTACACGGCCAATCTCCGCCGCATCGTGGAAATCAGCATTGAGATGGGCGTGATCCCGGTCCTGAGCACCATCCCGCCCAAGCTCACCGACGCCTGGAATGCGGCGCGCGTCACGGAGTGGAACAATATCATTCGCAGCATGGCCCGCCAGTTTGAGATTCCGCTGTGGGACTACTGGCACGCCCTGCAAACGCTGCCCAACCAGGGCATCAGCAGCGACGGCATCCATCCCAGCGCGCCGCCGGATGGCTTCACCGCGCGCTT
>JADZBY010000515.1 GCA_020851855.1 Anaerolineae bacterium | reverse complement strand
TCATGACCCTTGTGCTGGTCATGGGCATTGGCTGGAACGTGCGCGAGTACCTGCCGCGTTTTGGATTGGCGCTGCTCGGCCTGCTCAGTGCACTGGCGCTGTCCATCGTCTTGAACCAGACTATGCCGGATCGCATCACGCGGGTTGTGCGGGCCTGGGGGCAGAAGTCGATGCAGATCTACATCGTGCACGTGCTGGCGGCGTCAGGCCTGCGCATCGTATTGGTTCACCTGGCTATGCTGACCAATCCCTGGCCGCACGTGACGCTGCAATCGCTGGCCGGCGTGATCGTGCCGCTCTGGTTCGACTCCTTCCTGAATTTCATCCGGTTTCCCTATGCCTTCTCCCTTCGTCCGCCGGTCGCGGCGGTTCGGGGCAGCCAATCATGAGCGGCGTGCGCGCGGCGCTGCGCGACACCCTCGGCTACTACGCGCCGTGGCTGGCCGCGCTGCCGTTTGTGCTGGTCGTGATCGGCGGCGCGCTTCTGGTCGGCCTGTTGGCGGGCAAGATCGAGTTTGTCGGGCTGGCCGTGGCCGGGGTTGTGCTCGTCAGCGCCCTGATCATCATCCTCGGCTATCGTTTCTGGTGGTGGTCGCTGGCCTTCCTGCTGTTTGGCTACCTGCTGGGCAGCCGTGGCTTTGCCGGAATCGGCGTCTCCCCGTTCTACATCGGCGAGGGGGTGCTGGCCATCGGCATCTTGACGCTCGCGCTCGCGCCCTTCACCAGGGGCATCCGAGTTTATTACCGACGGCTGTTCCGCATTGAGATACTCTTGTTGGCTGTTTTTCTGGCCATCCAGGTATGGCAGACGATTCCCTACGTCGGGGCGTATCAGGTCAACGCCATTCGTGACGCGATGACGTATGCCTACTCGCTGTTCATGCTGTTGATCCTGCTGCTCATTCCGAAATCCCGCGTGGAGTGGTTCTTTCGCGCATTCGGCAAAGTTATCCCCTACGCGCTGGTGTGGTATCCGATCATCGTCTTTGTCTCGCGCCAGAAAGTGTTCAACTTCGTGCTGCCGCTCATGGACCAGCCGCCGCTCTACACGAAGAGCAGCGACATTGCCGTGCACGTGGCCGGGATGGGCGCTTTTCTGCTGCTTCAGCTTGCCGGGCAGAACCAGCAATGGACGCGACCGGGCCATTGGCTGGTCTGGGCGCTGTGGACCATCAACGCCATACTGACGAGCGCCGTTGGCCGTGCTGCGCTGTTGTGCAATGCGGCCATGGTGGCCATCGTGGCCGGCCTTCTGCCCACAAAAACCCGCCTGGACCGGCTGCTGCTCATCCTGGGGGCGCTGGGCTGCCTGTTGATCCTGACCGGCGGGTATTCCACCATCAAAATCCCGCTCGGCCACCGCACGCTGTCCATCGAGCAGCTCGTCGCCAACGTGACGAGCATCGTAGGCCAGGGCGACAACAGCGAGGGCGGCGTCGAAGGCACTAAACAATGGCGGCTCAACTGGTGGGCCAAGATCATCGACTACACGTATCACGGCCCGTACTTCTGGGGTGGAAAAGGCTACGGGATCAACCTCTCTCTGTCGGATGGCTTTGCCGTAACCAACACAGACGCGCTGCGCAGTCCGCACAACGGCCACATGACCATCCTGGCGCGCTCCGGTGTGCCGGGCTTCTTCGCCTGGCTGCTCTTCCTGATAAGCGCGGCGATTCGGCTGGCGCGAGAGGGCTACGTGCGCCGCAATACACGGCCCGGCGAGGCGAAGGTCGCTGCCTGGCTGCTCGCCTACCTCGCGGCGTTCATGATCATGACCGCTTTCGACGTGTTCCTGGAAGGGCCGCCCGGCGGTCCGTGGTTCTGGGCGCTTTTCGGGATGGCATTCGTGTACTTCAGCAAGGACGACGATGCACCGCGGCCTGCTCCCACCACGCCGACAAGGCGTGGCCGGCGAGCAATCAGCCGCCGGTCCTCGGAACCGGGATGGGCAGGCGCGGATGGGATTTGAAAGCATCGCGGAGAGCGCCATCGAGGGGACGGTCGAGGCCGGCGCTGTCTCACACGGGCGCGTGAGCCTGATCGCGCGCACAAAACGGCTGCTGGAGAGTTGGCTGGGGCGTATCAGCGGCGCGCTGCTTGACCAACTCTCGTTCTCCGGGGCCAATTTCCTGATCAACGTGCTGCTGGCGCGGCACATGGTCCCTGACGATTTCGGGGCCTACGTGGTCGCCTTTGCGTGGTTTCAGCTCATCCAGAACGTATACGACGCCTTCCTGAGTGAGCCGCTGGTGATTTTCGGCAGCGGCAAGTACCGCGAACGTTTCCGCGCCTACCTGGGCCATGCCTTTCGTGGGCACGCGCTGTTCACCATTTTCGCCGTGGCAGCGCTCGGCGTCATCACGCTGGCCGCCTACCAGTTTGACCGGCGAATCGTGGCGCTGGCGCTGCTCGGCGCGCTGATCGCCACGCCGCTCATCCTCATGCGCTGGCTGGCCAAAGCGCCGCTTTACGCCCTGGGACGCCCACATCTTGCCGCCGTCATGAACGCGCTCTATCTGGGCATCGTCGTGGGCGGTGTCTTTCTGCTGGATGGCGTCGGGCTGCTCTCGCCCTTTTCGGCCATGCTGCTGCTGGGCGCAGGCATCCTGCCCGGCGCGCTGCTGCTCACCTTTCGGGTGCTCAAGCCGGAGTGGAAAACGCGCGACGAGGCGGCGTACCGGCGCGCGCTGGCCGAGCACATCGCCTATGGCAAGTGGTCGGTGGGCTACCGGCTGCTGAACTGGGCGCCGTCGAGCGCTGTCACGCTTCTTACGTCGTC
>JADZBY010000514.1 GCA_020851855.1 Anaerolineae bacterium | reverse complement strand
GCGCGTCGAGCACGGCGGCGCGGTCCAACTGGGGCACGCTGGCCAGGCCGATCATGATCGGGTGCGGGGTCTGGCCTGCCCCGGCCAGCAAATCGAGCGCCGCCGACTGCCACGTCGCGCGCCCGTCCTCGGTGAGCCGGTACACTTTCCGATCCGGCCCGCCGCCCGGACTGGGTTCGCGCTGTGAGGCCACCAACCCGGCCTTTTCCAGCTTGTTCAGTATGTAGTAGATGGACGAAAAGCCGATTTCCGTCCAGTTGCGCATCTGGCGCGCCTCGATCTGGGCTTCAAGGTCGTAGCCGTGCCGGGGCATTTCGGCCAGCAGGCTCAAGATGGCAAGCTCGGCGTTGGTGAGCATGGTATCCTATAGATAGAATATTCTAGTTATAGAATACGCTCATTTGGCCGAGTTGTCAAGCCGGTCATTCGGTCGGGCAGTATCCGGACGGCCCGTTATCTTGCCCAACAGCGGAAGGCGTGGCGGGTGTCAGATCAAAGAAGCGCGGTCAGCGCACCTCAAGGGTGGCCAGCGTCACCAGGTCACCACCGTCATCGACCGGCACACGCGCGCCCGTGGCCGAATCATAGAGCGCCAGCGCGAGCGTATATCGCCCGGCAGCATCCGGAATGTGGAGCATCCGGTAATCGCACAGCCGCTCACCGACAACCACGGCGGATGTGCGCATACCTGCGGGCGGTCCGTCAGACTGTGCGGCAACCTGCCCCTCATCGTCCAGCAGGTACAGACCCAGCGAATAATCGATAAGCAGCGGCTTCGTCGGAGCCATGCCAAGCGCGATCTCCAGAGTCGCACCCGGCGCGACGGCGGCCTTGACGTAGTTCAAGGGCGTTCGATAGATGTGCAGCCCATTTTCAAACACATAAGGCAGGTTGTTGTCCGTCAAACGTCCCCAAAACGTAAGATGCGTCCGCTGTGCGGGGAAATCCCAGCGGCGGCAGGACACGTAACCCGCTTCCCTCAAGGCTGCCTGCGCCGCCAGACCACGCTCGTTTGACTCCCCGTCGGTGACGATCTGCCAGACCTCGGACACCTGCATGGCGCGGTTCTGGATGTCGCGCGGTGACGGGTGCGGCGGGAAGTCCAGTTCAATTGGCGGCGACGCACCCGCGGGCATGAACTTGCCGACGTAATACAGCATCGGCTGGCGGTAACCGGTCAGACCGACCAGATCGACCATATTCACGATGGTCAGCGCATCGGGCCGGGCGCGCTCGCCCGCGATGGCGAACATTTCACGCCACGGCGGGTTGTTCAGAACCCCGGGGAGACGCTCGGTCAGGCCAGAAAGCTCTCCAACTACACCCGTCATCAATAAGACGGCGGTGGTACACATAACACCCAGCCGCCCCCCCGACTTGCTCAGGGCTAAAATCCCCAATGCGCTGACGATGGCGAAGGCGGGCCAGATGAAGATCAGGTAACGTGGGCCGGCAAACATCCTGTAAAAGAGCGCGTGAACGAGCAGCACGACGGCTGGCGGAAGAAATGCCCATAAGAGCACGAGCAGCCGACGGCGAAGAACCGAGGAGATGGCGAGCAGCACGAGCAAGCCGAAAAATGCGGGCGAGTCATTGGTCAGCGTGCGAATCAGGCTGTCGAATGCTTCGCCCGGCGTGAGCGCGAACACGGAAAATCGCCCGGAAGTGACAAATTCCAGGCCGGTGAAGTAAGCGCCCAGGTAGGGTACGACCGAAAGCGCAATCACGCCAAACCCCGCCAGTGTCGGGGTTGTACGTTGCCCACATCGGTGCGCTGAACGCCGCCATGTTGCCAGGAAGTACAGACCCTGTACCGCGACCAGCAACCCGGCGAAATAATGCGTATAGATGGCGAGCACGGCGCACAGCACCCACAAAAACCCATCGCGCCGCCGACGTTCGCGTATCCATTCGAGGAAGAACCACACGGATAGCGTGCACAGAAGGGCGAGCAGCGTGTAAGGCCGCATCTCCCGGTAGAACCGGACGAAGAATGCAGAGCTGCCCAGGGTCAGCACAGCCAGCGTAGCTACTGGCCTGGACCAGTGTCGTTTGCCGATCCGATACGTGACGGCCAGCGTCATCAGTCCGAATAGGAGTGACAGCCAGCGTCCAGCGACTTCGCTCGACCCGACGACACCGGTCCAGCCGCGCAGTGCGAGGTAATAGAGCGGCATCTGTTCGGGCGAGATGGAGTACCAGTGCGCGGAGTCCGTGATGAAGCCGATGGATACCGTCTCGTCATACCAGAATCCGTGCTCGTTGAGAGAACTTCCGCCGAGGATGGCGCTGCCGAGGATGAAGAGCGCGATGAGTATAGGGCTGTCAACGAGATGGGCACGCTTCATAGTTCAAACCGAGAGGACCGTGACATACGCTGCCAATGTACTTCAAAACTCCAACCTGACGCAAGAATCCTGTACAATTCTGGGCAGCAGTACCCTATCGAAACCGAATTGAGGAATGTTCATGCCTGAGCGTGGGACCGAAGAATCCGAACCACAGGCCGAGTTGGCGCACAGCGGCTTTGTCGTGGTCGCG
>JADZBY010000513.1 GCA_020851855.1 Anaerolineae bacterium | reverse complement strand
GCGCGACCATGCTGGACATCAAACGCGCCTATTTCCTTGCCGTCCGGCAGCACCCGCCCGAAAGCGACCCGGCAGGCTTCCAGCGCATCCGGGCGGCCTATGATGCGCTGCGCACGCCCGCTGCCCGCGCCGCGACCGACCGGGGTTTGATCCACCCGCCGCCCGACGACCTGATCCCGAAGCGCACGCCGCCGCCCGACCTGCGCTTCCACCCGGCGGACCGCTGGCTCGAAGCGCGCCTGCACAGCGACCTGGAGCGCACCGACTTCCAGGCGGACTTCCGGCCCGTGGCCGACCCCGGCCCCGACGAGATGGAGATTTGACGTGATCGGTCGATGGTGGAGACGCGGAGAAGACGAAACGCCCGATACGGAGCCAAAAACGCCGTCCAGCCCATCCACGCCGGATAGCGAGCGGCCCGCTACTCCGTCTCAGCCGGAACAGCCGCTGCCGACACCGCCGCCACAAATGCCCATCGAGCCGCCCGCCCAGAGTGCTCCGGATACAGGGGTGAATGAGCAGCTCGCGGCGCTGGCCGCCAAAGTAGACGGGTTGGCAGTCCAGCTGGCGCGGCTGGCGCGGGAGCAGCTGCGCGCCAACGAGATCAGCGAGCGCGCCTTGCGCGAAGCCCGCGAATCGGCGGCGCTGGCGCGAGCAGCCGTAGACCGCCCGCCGTCCGCCATGCGTGACGTGCGTGAGGTGCGCCTGCCGACGGGCCGGCCCGCGCTGCCCATCAACGGCCCGGCAGAGCCAGCCGCCGAGCCGGAACAGAAGGCGATGCGCGTGCTCGAATCGCTCATGCCCGTGTTGGACGCCATCGAGGCCGGGCTGGAGAGCGGCAAGGGGCAGCTTGAGCGCCTGAGCGACGCCCAGGCGCGCACGCTGCTCGCCGCGTGGCTGGATGGCCAGCGCCTTCTACGGGAGCGCATCCTGTCCCTTTTCGAGCGCGAGGGCATCCGGCCCATCGATGCGCTCGGCCAGCGCTTCGACCCGTTCCGGCACGTCGCCGTCGAGCGCAGCTTTGACCCGCTGCGCCTGCCGGGCACTGTCATCTCGGAGCGGCGGCGCGGCTTCGAGGCGAACGGGCGCGTATTGCGTTTTGCCGAAGTCATCGTGACTACCGACCGACCCGAAAATGGCCAGTAGGCCGAAAGGACGCCGATGACCCGTACCGCTCGTCTGTCACTTTTTATCCTGGCGCTCGTCGGCGTCCTGATCCTCGGCGCGCTGATCGTCGTGCTCGTCCTTCAACGGCAAGAATCCGCCCCGCTGCCGACGGTGGCCGTGCTGCCGACGGAGCCGCCCAGCGCCACACCGAGCGTGACGCCCACACCAACGCACACACTCACGCCGACGCTGACGATCACATCCAGCCTGACGCCGACGTTGACCCTCACGGCGACCGAGCCGCCGGCGGCAACTCCGACGACGACGGCTGGCGTCGAATCAAGGACGCCGGTGGTCGTCAATACCAACACACCCAGGCCAACGAGCAGCGCCACGCCGACGTTCATCCGCTCGCCCGGCACGCCGACGCAGACCTTCACGCCGGCGAGCACCGTCACGCCCAGCCCGCTGCCAAGCGAGGCGTTCACGCCGACGCCCACGGCGACATTCATACCGCCGGTGATCGACGCTGGCGCGTGCATCTCCGTGGTGGGCGATTCGGTGGCGGCGGGCGAGGCGGTCTTTGAGATTCCGCAGACCGGTTTTGCGACCGTGCGCAGCAAGCCGTTCAGCGAGGCGCTGGGCGAGCAGTTCCGCGCGCTGAACCTGCCTGTGGGACCGATCCATGACCGGAGCGCGGGCGCGGTCGCACTCAACTCGGCCAAGCACCCGCCCTACTCCGAATCGCCCGCGTACGACGCGCTGCTGGCCGATGAGTGCCCGTACACCGTGATCCTGCCCTGGGTCAATGACCTGAGTTCCGGGCTGGAGCCGGCCCAGGCAGCGCCGGCGTACATCGAGGCGCTCCAGGCGCTCATCGCGGACCTGCGACAGGCCAATCCGAGCGGCGCGATCCTGGTCCTGAACTACTTCCCCGGCGCGCCGGCTCCCTTTGCGCTGAGTGGGCATGCGCCGGGCTTCACCGCCGACAACGTGAATGCCTTCAACGCGGCGCTGGCCGAGGCGTGCAGCAGCGGCGTTTTCCCGTCCGGCGTGAAGTGCATGGATGTAAACCCGGCCTTTGCCACGGTGGCGACGGCCTATGTGCTGGGCACGATGAAACTGGTCGATTTCAACGCGGCGCTGACCGGCGTCATCAGCGGCCAGGACCTGCTGGACTACTACGCGACGCAAACGCCCGACGGGGCGCTGACCGGCGACGGCGTGCACCTGAGCAGCCTGGGCAAAACGCTGCTCGCCTTTGCCGTGATCGAAGAGCTACGAGGCTGGGGCGCGTTCCCGCCCGCCGAATGACCGCGCCGGTCAATTGGGGCAGACAAGGGGGCATATACCATGAGCCGCCGCATCGTTTGGGGAGTCGTCCTGCTGGCCGTGGCGCTCTGGCCGGGACTGGCGGGCGCGGCGTATGCCCAGGGCCAGCCACAGCGCGTATTTGACGCCGCCGACCCGGCCATCCAGACCATCGGGCGTGTGACGCGCGGCGAGGCGATGCTGTGGTCGTGGCCAG
>JADZBY010000512.1 GCA_020851855.1 Anaerolineae bacterium | reverse complement strand
TCGCCGTCTGCCGTCCAACTCAGGCCGCCGATCCAGCCGCGCCCCAGTCGCGCCGCTTCCGTGAGTTTCCCGGCGGAATCGTCCGCGATGGCTTCGGATGCCATGTAAATGGAGAAGAACAGGGCGATGACGAGGACCATGAGAGGACCATGCTTGAATCTCATCGTGAACCTTACCTGGTGAAGATCGCGCTGCGCCCGATTTTAGCATCTTAACATCAGGGGATGGCGCGAACGGCGGCGGGCGGTAGGCGGTGGACGCGATGCATTCAGCGCGCCATCCAACCTTGACGCCCGTCCCGCTCGATCCTATAATAAGGACTGTAGGCGGGTATAGTTCAGTGGTAGAACGGTTGCTTCCCAAGCAACATGTCAGCGGTTCGAATCCGCTTACCCGCTCAGAGAACGCCGGAGCACGCGCCGGCGTTCTTGATTCAGTGCGTCGTTGCATCCCAAGCGGCGTTCATTGCGCTAGTACCACAACCTGGTGAGGATTCAGGCTTGTTTCCCCCACCCCAACCCATCCCCATGAAAAGTGAGGGGCTTATAGAGCCGGTTTTCCCTTCCCCTCTGCATGGGGGGAAGGGCAGGGTTAGGGGGTGTTCTTTCCGAGTTGTGGCGCTAGAATCCCCGGCATGAGCTTCTTTCGGAATGTGCTGAACCGCCGGCGGCAGGTTCCCTGGGCGGCGCTGCGCAACCGGCTGGCGCTGGCGGCGCTGGCGGTGGCCTTCGTGGCGCTCTTTCCGGGCAGCACGCCCGCCGCCAATCGCCTTGAAGACCGTGTCATCGGGCAGGCCCGGGATGCGCTGTTCAATTACGTCGAGTGGAACGTGGGCGCGCTCGTCGCCAAGATTCGGCAGGTGCACGCCAGCCCGTCGCCGTACCTGGACGAGCCGGCGCGCTCGGCCTACGTGGTCGATTACCTGCGCCGCGTGGCCGAATTGCAGCGCGTCGAGGCCGAGATCGCGCGCGCTTACAGCAACCCGGCGACGGCCGATCTCGACGCGGCCACCGCCGATCAGCGCGCCCGCCGGGACGTCCTGCGCGGCGAGGTGGCAGAGCGCCAGCCGCTCGCGGAAGCCATCGCAGAGACGCAGGTGGCCAGCGTGCTGCGCGACGAGGGCTTCGCGGTGCTCGGCGCAGTCCTGCCGCCTGTCTCCGCCAAGATCACCGACCTGCCCATGGCGCTGGTCATCTCCCCGCGCGAGGTCATCCGCCGTGATCTGGTGGTGACGGTCGCCCATCTCACCGCCGACGAGGCCGCCGCGCTCGAAAGCCGCCTTGACCGTGGCCTGGATGTCTCGTCGCTGGCCGTGCCGCTGGGCGGTCTGGCGCTCTATCCGAGCATGATCTACGAGACGGGCAGCGCGCCGGCCCTCTTTGAGCTGATCGCGCACGAATGGGTGCACAACTACCTGCTCTTCTTCCCGCTTGGCTGGGAGTTGGTCGATTTCCGGGGCGACGCCTGGACCATCAACGAAACCACGGCGTCGCTGTTCGGGGACGAGGTGGCGCGCAAGGTCGGGTTGCGCTTCTACGCCGGTTACCCGGACGTGCTGGCCGCTCTGCCGCCCGAACTGCCGCCGGAGCCGCCATCCGAGCCAGTCGCAACCCCGACGCCGCAAACCGCCCCGCCCGCCTTTGACCTGAACGCCGCGCTGGGCGAAACGCGCCGCACCGCCGACGCCTTGCTGGCCGAGGGCAAGATCGAAGAGGCCGAGGCGTACATGGAAGCGCAGCGCGCCTACATCGCGGAAAACGGCTATGTCTACCGCAAGATCAACCAGGCGTTCTTCGCGTTTTACGGCGCGTACCAATCGGCGGGCGGCGGCGGCGCGGCGGGCGCGGACCCCGTCGGCCCGGCCATCGCCGCCATCCGGCGCAACAGCCGCAGCCTGCACGCCTGGATCGTGCAGATGCGCACCCTGACCACGCGCGACGCCCTGCTCGCCGCCCGCGACGCGCTCCCGAACGATTGACCTCACACCATTAGGGCTAACGCATCAGACTGTCAGACTGGTGGATCGCCACGATATCAGGTCCGCCCGGCGCTGAAGCGACCGGGCTACGCTCATAAAGCCCAGATGGGCTGAGCAAATGTTTCAGCCCATCTGGGCTTCGTAGGTTCAGCCCCGCGCTTCAGCACGGGACGACTCCCGGTCGATTCTGATGCGAGGACCCTTCTTCACACCACTTGACATCTTCGCCCCGGCGCGTTATGCTTATAGAACACTAGTTCTGACTAATCAGCGAGAGTCTGGCGTGGCCCGAGAAAAAAAAGAGCAAGCAGCCCCGGCGGAATCCAACCCGAATGGCGCACGTGATCAGGTGTTGGACAAAACCGTACAGGAACTCACCAAACGCTTCGGTGAAGGCACGATCATGCGCCTCGGCGAAGCGCAACACCTACAAGTGAACGCCATCCCCACCGGCTCGCTTGCCGTGGATTTGGCGCTCGGCATTGGCGGCGTCCCGCGTGGGCGCGTCACCGAAATCTATGGCCCGGAAAGCTCTGGCAAGACCACGTTGTGCCTGCACATCATCGCAGAGGCGCAGGCGCGCGGCGGCATCTGCGCCTTCGTGGACATGGAGCACGCCCTGGACCCGGTCTACGCCGAACGGCTCGGCGTGGACGTGAACAGCCTGTACATCGCCCAGCCGGACACCGCCGAGCAGGCGCTTGAGATCGTCGAGTCGCTGGTCCGCTCCGGCGCGCTCGACGTGGTGGTGCTGGACAGCGTGGCCGCGCTCGTGCCCAAGAACGAGATCGAGGGCGAGATGGGCGATAGCTTCGTCGGCTTGCAAGCCCGCCTGATGAGCCAGGCGCTCCGTAAGCTCGTCGGCGCGATCAAGAACACCGACACGGCGATGATCTTCACCAACCAGCTCCGCGAGAAGATCGGCATCATGTTCGGCAACCCGGAGACGACCACCGGCGGGCGCGCGCTCAAGTTTTATGCCACCGTGCGCCTCGACATCCGGCGCATCCAGGCCATCAAGCAGGGCGAAGAGACGGTCGGCAACCGGACGCGCGTCAAGGTGACCAAGAACAAGGTCGCGCCGCCCTTCCGCCAGGCCGAATTTGACATCATGTACAACGAGGGCATCAGCAAGTCCGGCGATATCCTCGACCTGGGCACAGGCATGGGCATCATCGACAAGCGCGGCGCGTTCTTCCGCTACCGCGACGGCATCATCGGCCAGGGGCGCGAGAACGCCAAGCAGTTCCTGCGCGAAAATCCGGCAGTCGCCTATGAGATCGAGACGGCCATCCGCGCCAACGCCGAGGCGATTCCTGCGGGCGCACTGGCGGGCGGCGATGATGGCGGCGGCGGCGGCGACGACGAGTGAGGCCAGCCGGACGGGTAAGAACCCGCCGCTCAACATCCTCTAATTAGCAACCGGCCCGCCGCATCTGTACAATCGGCGGGCGATTGTTTGTTGGAGCAGGAAGACGCCATGGACAACACGTCCGACCCAATCCGTTTGCCCTCTGATCCGCCCGAAAACACATCCGATGCGCCCCGCGACCCGACGGTGAATCTGCCCATCTCGACGCTGTATTACATCCTGGTCGCCATCATCTTCTTCGCGGCGGGCTTCATCGTCGCCTGGGTGGCGTTTTCTACGACTCAGTTGCCGTCGCTGGCTGCCGATCTGCAAAGCGCCGCTGCCGACGGTGCGCGTAGCGCCGTGCGCAGCGAGCTACAAAACCTGCAATCGCAAATCGCCGGGTTGGCGCAAGGAAATGCGCCCGCGCCGACCGCCGCGCCTGTGGTCCCCGTAAACATCGAGGCCGGGACCAGCCCGAGCTGGGGGCCGGAAGATGCGCCGGTGACCATTGTCGAGTTCTCGGACTTCCAGTGCCCGTTCTGCGCCCGCTACACCGCCCAGACCTACCCGCTGCTACGTGAGACATATGGCGACCGGGTGCGCTACGTCTTCAAGCACTACCCGATTGCCGGTCTGCACCCGGACGCCGAGCGCGCGGGCATGGCGGCGGAATGCGCGCACGAACAGGACCGTTTCTGGGAATATCATGACGCGCTGTTCGACAACCAGGCCGACCTGAGTCAGGATGCGCTGTTGCTCTATGCGCGGCAGGTCGAAGTTCCCGACATCGAGCAGTTCACCGAATGCCTGACGACGCAAAAATACGCCGCGACGGTGGAAGCCGACTTGCAGCTTGGCAACCGGCTGGGCGTGTCCGGCACGCCGACGTTCTTCATCAACGGCCTGCCGCTGGTCGGCGCACAACCGTACTCGACGTTTGAGGCGGCCATCCAGCAAGCCCTGCAACAGAGCGGCGCAGGCGGCTGACGGACAACGCCGGCATTACCCCCACCGCCATCTCGTAGGGACGAGGTCTGCCTCGTCCGCCGGGGCGGCCTGACCGGAGCGGACAACGCCGGCATTACCCCCACCGCCATCCCGTAGGGACGAGGCCTGCCTCGTCCGCCGGGGCGGCCTGACCGGAGCGGACAACGCCAGCATTACCCCACCGCCATCTCGTAGGGACGAGGCCTGCCTCGTCCGCCGGGGCGGCCTGACCGGAGCGGACAACGCCGGCATTACCCCACCGCCATCTCGTAGGGACGAGGTCTGCCTCGTCCGCCGGGGCGGCCTGATCGGAGCGGACAACGCAGGCATTACCCCACCGCCATCTCGTAGGGACGAGG
>JADZBY010000511.1 GCA_020851855.1 Anaerolineae bacterium | reverse complement strand
TGCCGGAGTTTCTCAGCCGGGCGGTCAGCGTGTATGTGGAGAGGTTGGGAGAGTAGGGGGCGCATCGTCCGGCGCTGACGGACTTCACATCGTGATGCGTAACGTCTGGCGTGCCCGGCGCTAAAGCAACCGGGCTGAGTGTACAAAGCCATGGCGGGCTGGAATTTGCCCTCAGCCCGAATGGCTTTGTAGGTTCAGCCTGGACCTTCAGGTCCGGGCGATGATCCGCACTTATCTGTGAAAGTTCAGAAGCAACCGGGCTGAGTGTACAAAGCCCTGGCGGGCTGGAATTTGCCTTCAGCCCGAAGGGCTTTGTAGGTTCAGCCCCGTGCTGAAGCACGGGGCGACCACAGTCCATTGTGATAGGACGCCCTCTGGCTGAGCGCGCATCCGGGCCATGCCAAGCGGAAAGCGTCTGCAACGAGATGCCAGCGCGCCGCTATCGTCCTTACCCCGCCGTGATCTCGATGATCAGCGCGCCGCGCGAGACGGTCTGGCCGGGCTTCACGTGAAGCTCCGCGACCTGGCCATCGAACGGCGCGCGTATCTCGTTTTCCATCTTCATCGCTTCCAGCACGGCGAGCGGCTGCCCGGCCTCGACGCGCTGCTCCGGCGCGACCAGCACGCGCTTGATCAGCCCCGGAATCGGCGCTTTGACGCGGCCATCGCCGCTCGCGGGCCGTGTGAGCGTCGCCTCGCGGTCGCGCACCTCGATCAGATGGATGCCTTCTCTGCCGCGAATCCAGCGCAGATCGGGGTCGAAGATGACCTCGTGCGGGCGGCCATCCACGATCAGCCAGTCCATCGCCTCAAGCGGCGCGCCCAGCCCCGGGACCTGCACCCGCATCGGCACGCCGTCAACCCGCACGTCCAGCTCGTCGCCGCGCTCGGACGAAAAATCCAGCTCCACGTCGTACACACGCCCGTCAATCGTGATCGCCAATCGTAACATCGTGCCTCGTTTCCTTTCGGGCCGGTTCAGCGGGGCAAGCGCCGGGCGTCGCGATGCCAGCCGCTATGCAGGCGGTCGGGCACAGTGGGCCGGAACGACTGGTTGCGGCGCATGGTGTAGATAGCCACCGCCGCCGCCAGATCGGAGAGGTATTGCGGATCGGGCGGTGCGCCCGGCCCGCCGCCGGTCAGGTGGCTGGTATCGTACTGGCCCGACTCGAAGCCCGGACGGCTGATGATCTCTTGCAACACGGGCAGGTTAGTGGCCACGCCGAGCATGACCACCTCGGACAGGGCGCGCTTGAGGCGGGCGACGGCGGTCGGGCGGTCGTCGCCCCACACGATCAGCTTGGCGATGAGCGGGCTGTACGTGGATGGCACGACCGCGCCGCTGTACACGTACGTATCGCTGCGCACGTCCGGCCCGCCGGGAAAGCGCACCATATCCAACCGGCCTGGGCTGGGCATCAGGCGATGCCACGGGTCCTCGGCGGTGATGCGGCACTGGATAGCCCAGCCGCGCGGCAGCACATCCGCCTGCGAGCCGAACGCCAGCCGCTCGCCCGCCGCGATGAGCATCTGCTGGCGCACCAGATCGACGCGCGTGAGCATCTCGACCAGCGGGTGCTCGGTCTGGATGCGGGTCTTGATCTCGGTGAAGTAGGCCCGGTCCTGCCCATCCACGATAAATTCGACCGTGCAGGCGTTTTCCAGGCCAAAGCGCCGCGCCAGCCGCAGCGCATCATCCCAGAGTTGCTCACGCTGGGCGGGCGACAGGCTCGGCGCGGGCGCTTCTTCGACCAGCTTGCGGTTCACATACAACAGGGAGCCTTCGCGCTCGCCCAGGTGGAAGACGTTGCCGTGCCGGTCGGCAAGGATTTGCACGCCGATCTGGTGGACGGAAGGCAGCGCTTTTTCCAGGTACACACGCTGGTCATCAAAGACGGCCTGCGCTTCGGCCTGCGCCTGCCGCACCGCCCGCTCCAGACCGCCCGCCGAGCGCACCCAGCGCGAACCGGGTCCGCGCCCGCCGCGCACGGACTTGACCATGAGCGGGTAGCCGATAGCCTGGGCAGCGGCGGGGAGCGCGTCCACCTCATCCGGGCCAAAGGTGCGCGGCGAGTAGTCCACGGTGCGGAAACCGGCCTCGCGCGCCCGGTTGAGCGCCGCGACGCGGTCCGTCACCGGCTGTACAACGCGCAGCGGCGGCCCGATGAAGGCGATACCCGCCGCTTCACACAGGGCGATGAAGTCCTGCGACTCGGCCAGGAAGCCATAACCCGGATGAACGGCCTGCGCGCCCTTTTGCAGCGCCATGTCGAGCACCGCGCGCGCATTCAGGAAGCCGCCCGGCGCATCCAGCCGGTACGCTTCGTCCGCGAGCCGCACATGCAGCGAGTCGCGGTCGTCCGCTTCGTAAAGCGCCACCGTGGCGATGCCCATCTCGCGGCAGGTGCGGATGATGCGCACCGCGATCTCGCCCCGGTTGGCGATCAGTAGCTTCTCAAACATGCCCTGCTGTCCTTCTTAGGCCGGGGAAATGCCGTGTTTGCGCGGCACGTGGCGCTCGCGCTTGGACAGCGTCAGCTCCAGGCCCCGGATCAGCACACTGCGCGTATCGCGCGGCTCGATCACGTCGTCGATCAGGCCGCGCGCCGCCGCCACGTAGGGATTGTTGAAGCGCCGCTCGTAATCCCGCACCAGCGCAGCGCGCGCGGCGTTCGGATCGGGCGCTTCCTTGAGCGCGCTGCGGAACAGGATATTGACCGCGCCTTCTGCGCCCATGACGGCGATCTCCGCGTTTGGCCAGGCGTAGAGCAAATCGCCGCGCAAGCCCTTGCTGCTCATGACGCAGTACGCGCCGCCGTAGCTCTTGCGCAGGATGACCATCAGCTTGGGCACGGTCGCCTCGCTGTAGGCGTAGATCATGCGCGCGCCGTTGCGGATGATGCCGCCGTATTCCTGGTCTTTGCCGGGCAAGAAGCCGGGCACGTCCTGCAGGGTGATGATCGGGATATTGTAGGCGTCGCAGATGCGGATGAAGTGCGCCGCCTTGACCGAGGCGCGGATGTCGATGCAGCCCGCCAGGAACATGGGCTGGTTGGCGACCATGCCCACCGTCCAGCCGTTGAGCCGGGCGAAACCGACGACCATATTTTCGGCCCAGAGCTGGTGCACCTCGAAAAAGCGCCCGTCGTCCACGATGCTGGCGATGACCTGCCGCACGTCGTACGGCTTGTACGGGTCCACCGGCACGATCTGTTCGAGTTCCGGGCAGCGCCGCGCGGGATCGTCGGCGGGTGGGATGTAGGGTGGGTCTTCCTGGTTGTTGGACGGCAGGTAACTGAGCAGGGTGCGGACCTGGTGCAGGCACTCGCGGTCGTCGCGCGTCAGGAAATGGCACACGCCGCTCTCCCGCGCGTGAATGTTGCCGCCGCCAAGCTCTTCCTGGGAGACATTCTCCTGCATCACGGCGCGCACCACGTCCGGCCCGGTGATGAACATGTAGCTGTTTTCGGTCATGAACACGAAATCGGTGAGCGCGGGTGAATAGACTGCCCCGCCCGCGCACGGGCCGAGGATCACGGACAGTTGCGGGATGACGCCGGACGCCTCGCAGTTCGCGTCGAAGATGCGCGCGTAGCCGCCCAGGCTGTCGACGCCTTCCTGGATGCGCGCGCCGCCCGAATCGTTGAGGGCGATGAACGGGCAGCCGTATTCCAGCGCCATGCGCATGGCCTTGACGATCTTGTTGGCGTGCATCTCGCCCAGCGAGCCGCCCATGACGCTGGCGTCCTGCGAGGCGACGACCACCCGCCGCCCGTTGATCATCCCGAAGCCGGTCACCACGCCGTCGCCATACCGGGACGACTTGCCGCCCAGGTACGTCTCGTAGCGCGGCAGGACCAGGGTGTCAATCTCGGTGAATGTGCCGGGATCAAAGAGCACGTCCAGCCGCTCGCGGGCGGTCAGGCGGCCCTTTTTGTGCTGCGCGGCGGCTTCTTCGGGCATGCCCTGGGCGATGGCCCGCCGTTTGCGCAGGTCCTGGACAAACGAGTCCATGTCCTTATCTTTGCCTTTACCTTCGTCTTCGGCCAACACAACCTCTCCTATCCGGAGCCATGCTCCAATCCACGGTTGGACACCGCCTCAGACTGCCGGAGCGCCGCCCGCAGGCACGGCGTCCCGGCGGCGGGCGAAAATGGCCCACGTCACGATGGCCGTGACGAAGACCAGGGCGGCGACGAGGTTCATCAGGAAGCCGAAGCCATAACTCGCCGCCCAGAATCCGCTGAACGTCCCGCTGGCGAAGTATCCCACATTCCACACCAGCGAGCCGAATCCGCTGGACAGGCTGTACAGCCTCGGCCCAAAGGCATCCAGGATGACCGGCGTGAAGAAGATGGCGAACAGATTTCGCACGCTGGCCGCGATGACGTAGGCCACGATGCCGAGCGGCAGCGTTTCCGCCGCGCCGAGCGCCAGGAACATGATGGCGGCCACGACGCTGGTGAGAAAGATGGCTTGCAACCTGCCCAGGCGCTTTTCCAGCCACGGCGCGGCCAGCCCGACCAGGCCCATCACCAGCCAGCCCAGGCTCAGGATCGAGCCGACAACCGTGTCGGTCGCCTCAAAACGCTGCCGGAAGAACAGGTTGTAGAACGGGAAGCTGAGGCCCGCCGAGACGCCGAACAGCAGCCAGGGGAAGGTGAGAAAGGCCAGTTTCAGCCACGGCGTGCGCGCGCCGGTCCGATCCTGCGCGTCTCGTGGTTGGGCCAGCCGCGGCGGAGCCATCGGCAGCAGCGGCAGGATGCTGACCAGCAGAAGCACTGCGCCCGTCGCCAACGTCAGGCCATAGGCGAGCGACGATTGCTCCGGCGGGCCGTCAACGTGGGCCGGGAGTGGGAAGATACCGACCAGTGCGGCGGGCAAAAATCCGCCCGCCAGCGTGCCGAGCGACGTGCCCGCCAGCGACACGATCTGGTAGTACGACAGGGCGTGCGTGCGGTGGCGCGGCTCCACGAGCGAGACGAGCAGCGGCGTGGCGGCGATGAGGGCCGACGTGAAGCTCAGGCCGAGCAAAATGCGGCTGAAGGCCATGACCGGCACGGACGGCAGGCTGATCATGGGGATGTAACTCAGCGCGGCGACGATCATGGCCACGACGGTGATGCGCCGCGCGCCGAACCGGTCGGCCAGCATCCCGGCAGGAATCCCGGCCAGGATGCCGCCCACGCGCGTCAGCGTTTGCAGGATGCCGATGGTTTCCGGCGGCACACCCAGGCTGACGAAATAGAAGTTGAGCACCACGTCTGCGACGCCGTACAGCCCGAAGTTGAAGATGAAGTTGTACAGCAGGAAATACAGCATGGGGCGGTTCAGGCCGGGAAGCCGCCACCCGCTCCCGCGAGACGTGTCCGGGGAGTCTGCCGCTTGTTCAAGGATCGGCGTTGTTACGTTCGTCATGAGATTGGCCGGGCTGCGCCGCCGGTCCGCCCGTGGGCAATATCACAGAGGGGCGGATCGGGGTCAGCGTGCGTCACATACCGCGAAAAAGTGCTCAAAAAAGCGCTCGGCGTCCACCGCCGTGGCAATCGTATGGCGGCCACGCTCGTTGGGCCGCCAGAAGGTCATGCCCGCTTGCGCCGGGTCGCCCAGGCCGACCTCGACCTCGCCGCGCGTGTACTGGCACAGGGCCGGGTCAAAAATGGCGGCGGCGGCGAGCGGATCATGGAAGGTCAACACGTCGTAGTGCTCGAACCAGGCCGCGCTGAAATCGAGCACCGGGCGCAGCAGGCCGGAGTTGAAGCGCGCCCGCACGGCGTCCACGTCCATCACCACCCGGCTGGTGACGTCCGTTCCGACGGTGCGCAATGCCAGCGCCGGGTTGCCAAAAACCATGGCCGTGGCGTGCGGATCAACGCGGGCGTTCCATTCCGGCGTCATGAAGGCCGACAGGTGCGCGGAGAAGACGCCGCACATCAGCACCAGCTCTTTCAACAGGCCGGGCAGCTCCGGATCGACGTGGAACAGCAGCGCGATGTTCGTCAGCGGGCCGATGGCGAGCAGCGTCACGTCGCCGGGATGGGCGCGAATCATGTCGCGCAGAAAAGGCACTGCCTGTCCGCGGGGGAAATCCGTGTCGTGCGGCCAGTGCGGCAGCGCGCCCTTCTGCTGGGCGTGCGGCTGGCGCTGTGGGACGAGCAACGGCTGGTCTGCGCCGGGATAGATGGGAACGCGCTTCCCGGCGACGCGGCACAGCGCGCTGGCCATTTTTGCCCGTTCCACCGCTTCTCCGGTCACCGTCGTGACGCCGAGCAGCTCACATTCCGGCTGGGCCAGCAGATAGGCCAGACACACGGCGTCGTCGATGTCGCTCCCGATGTCGGTGTCCAGCAGGATTTTCGTGGTCAACAGGCAGGCTCCTCAACGGGTAATCAGGGTCCAACCGCTCTGCGGGCGGCCCGGCTCACGGGGCGGCGGTCGGCGTGGCGAAGGGCGGTGCGATGTTGGCGGCCAAACCCTGCGCCTCTGCGGCTTCGATTGGCTCCGCGACCACGATCAACCGCCCCAGGTAGGTGCGCTCGCTGTAGCTCCAGTCGGTGCACGTGATCAGGGTCAGGCGCGGGTTGCCGTTTTGCGCCACGTACTGCATCTCCGTCGGTTCGGCCCGGTCGATGGCCGTGACGCGATAGACCACCTGCTGGCCGCCTTCCTGAAGGATGACCAGATCGCCCACTTTCGCCCCGAACAGGTACGCGAACGGCCCCGGTGCGCCGTTTTCGTCCTCGACGTGCCCGGCCAGCACGATATTCGCGCCCGGCCCGTGCAGCCAGGCCGTGCCTTCCAGATGGCCGACGTTGTGGCCCAGGTAGCGCGTCTCCCAGCTATCTTCAGTCCGGATCGACTCGATGATGGGCGACGTCAGAGACGCCGCCGGGAAGACGATGGCGCGTCGCGGCGCGTTCAGGTTCGGCGTTGGCGTGGGCAGCACATCCCTGCCGGTCAGACTGCGCGGCAGAGTCGGGGTGAGCGCCACGTCGGACCCGGTCGACGGGGCGCTGTCTGGCCCATTCTGGCTCTTGCCGAGCTGATCCCAGGCCATGACGATCAGGACCACGCCGATGCCCAGGAGTAGCATTTGCCAGAATGAAAAACTGCGGCGTGGGCGGCGGGTATAGGGCAAGCTCACGGGTGCAGCCTCAATAACGACTCAGTGACCGGTGCAGACTCCGATGGTGAGAACACCGCCGGGCGCACCGGGATGCTATCACCGAGTGTATCGCGCTATCAGAGGACCGGCCATAAGCGCTGGGTGAGGAGCGTCAGGGCAATTGGGTCTAGAGGATGTTATGCACTGCGCACAGCGGACATGGCCCAGACAGACAGCATCACTCTCCTGACCTCACCCCCGACCCCTCTCCATGCCTGCCACCCCAGAGGGGACCCCGGCAGGCATAGAGAGGGGAGCGACGCTGCGCCATTTCCCCCTCTCTACGCGGTACTCCGCGTGGAGAGGGGGTCAGGGGGTGAGGCGTCTTCCTGCTGCCGGCCTTAACGGCGGATTTTGAAGCAATTGCCCTGATAGGAAGCCCAGGGCAATCGCTTCGAGCGTGGTCCGCAACGCCCCGCGCTGAAGCACGGGGCTGAGGTCACCAAGCCCTGGCGGGCTGAAAAAGGTGTCTGTAGCCCGAAGGGCTTCGTACCTTCAGCCCGGTCGCTTC
>JADZBY010000510.1 GCA_020851855.1 Anaerolineae bacterium | reverse complement strand
TGAAGCCGCCCGTGGTGCGCGCCTGCTGCACATCCGGGCTGCCCAGGATGTTGTCATACGGGATGCGCGCGTTGTCCAGCACGATGGCGGCGGTGTCGCTGGCGCGGATGCCGTGCTTCTTCTCCACTTTGGCGATCTTCACGCCGGGCGTGCCCGCCGGGACCACAAAGGGCTTCATCCCGGCCCGCCCGGCGCTGCGATCCACGGTCGCCCACACCACGACAATGCCATCCGACTCCTCAAGGGCCAGTTTGCCGCTCGTGCAGAAGATTTTCTCGCCGTTGAGCACCCATTCGTTGGTGGCCGGGTCGAGCGTGGCCGTGGTCTGGATGGCGGACGTATCCGACCCCGCGCCTGGCTCGGTCATGGCCATCGCGCCCCATTTCGGCTCGCCTTCGCCAAAGCGCGTCAGGAAGCGGAGCTTCTGCTCGCGCGTGCCGACCGCCTCGATGGCCGATCCGGCGAGCAGCGGATGCGGCATACACAGGTACTGCCCGACGTCGCCCCAGGATAACTGTTCTGCGATGACGATGAAGCGCACGTAGGTCATGCTGGGGCCGTCGCGGCGGCTGGCTTCCTCGTCGCCCTGAAGCCGCGCGATGGCCTTCGCCTGCTGATCGCGCAGGACGGGCCACATGGTCTGGATGAAGTTCGTCGGACGCTCGTGCTCGTTCTCGTCCAGCCGCCGCGAATCGGGCCGCATGACGTTTTCGGCCACCATCTGCACCATAGCGCGCTGCTGCACGACATACTCTGGAATCTCAAAGCTGATCGCCATCTAGTCACCCCTCGTCTGCCTGAACCACCGCCCCAATTCTCAGGGGGTTGCCTGTCATTATTTTGCGAAGCGGCCCAGCGCGGTTAGAATCGCCGGTATGAACACCGAATCCGAACGAATCTCCGGGCTGCAGCGCGCCTTTCACTTCACCGAGCAGGACCTGCGCGAGAATCGGCAGGGCAGGCTGTCCGCCGCCCAGGCGAACCGGCTGCGCGCCGAGTCGCGCCAGTTGCTTTTCCTGGTCGTGGGCGTGCTGGCGGGCGTCGGCGTGCTGACCCTGCTCTCCATCCGCTTCTCCAGCACGGAGCTGTTCTACCTGATCTCGTGCCTGACCGTGCCCTCGCTCCTGACCTTCGCCTTCACGCTGGGCACGACAGAAGCCGCCATTGCGCCGCGCACGGTGAGCAAGCGCACCGGCCAGATTCACCTGTCGCGGCCCGGCATGGGCATCTTCGACCCGCCGCTGAAGGCCGAAGACGTGGCGCGGCTGGCCCATTCGCCCGGATTGCGACTGTCGCGCGCCGGCCAGTTCATGCTGATCATCGAGGACCAGGTGTTCCGGCTGGGCCAGGAAGAACACGCCGCCCTGCGCCCGTCGTTTTACACGGTCTATTTCGTGCCGCAGCTCAACAAGATCGTCGCCGTCGAGCCGATTGTGCCGGCGGACACCGACTCGCTGCGCACGGACCTCGAAACGCTGGCGCGGCAGGTGCTTCCCGGCGGCGCGCCGGTGCACGTCGCCGAGCCGCTCGACAGCCTGGGCGAAGACGTGCGGGCCTGATCGCTCGCTTCTCATCAGGTTCGGTTCAGATCATCGCCAGCCCATCGAACGCGGCGAAACCGCGCGCATTGCGCAGCCAGCGCTCGACGGGATGCTCACGAATGTAGCCGTGGCCACCGAGCACCTGCACCGCGCCGTCGGCGACCATCATCACCGCCTTGTCGGCGTAGTCTTTGGCCAACCGCGCCTCGGCGGTGTTGTCGTCTTCGGGGTCCGTCTCCAGCTTCCAGGCCGCTTCCCAGACCATCAGGCGGGCGGCGTCCACTTCAATCGCCATCTCGGCCAGCATGAAGGCAATCGCCTGTTTGGTCGCGATGGGCACGCCGAATTGCACGCGCTCTTTGGCGTAATCCCGCGCATATTCGAACGCGCCGCGCGCCACGCCGACGGCCATCGCCGCCAGCGCCACCTGGCTGTGGTTGTGGATGCGCGTGAAAGCGGTGGGCTGTTCGCCGCCCAGTTTGCAGTCGGCGCTGACCTTCACGCCACTCAGTTGCACACGGTACAACGGCAGCGCGCGCACGCCCATCAGTCTTTCGCGGTCCACGATGCTCATTCCCTGCGCGTCGCCATCGACCAGGAAGCCCTCGACGCTGCCGGTGTTCACATCGCGGGCATACACGAGCACCCGGCGTGCGCCCTCGGCCAGGGGCACGTAGCACTTCAGGCCGTCCAGCACATAGTGGCCATTTTCGCGGCGGGCCGTGGTCTTCGGCGCGTACGGGTCAAAGGCGATGCCCGGCTCCAGCATGGCGGCGGTGAAGCCCGGCGGCGTTTCCTCGACCAGCGCAGGCAGGATATGCTGTTGCTGCGCTTCCGTGCCGGCCATGAGCACCGGCAGTCCGACCAGGCCGGGGGCCATCACGGCCAGCGCCACGGCCAGATCGCCAAAGGCGAAGGCTTCGGCGGCCAATGCGTTGGTAAGCGGGCTGTATTCGCCCAGGCCGCCGTAATCTGCCGGGACGACGGCGGGCAACACGCCGATCTCCCAGCCTTTCTGCACCACGGCGGCGGGCAAGCTGCTCGCCTCGTCCGCGTCGTGGGCGGCGGCGCGCACGTCGTTGACGGCGTACCGCGTGATGGCGTCCACCAACATCTGTTGTTCTTCAGTAGGGGTAAACGACAGCATACGCACTTCACCTTCCCATATCAGACGGCTCCGACACACCGGGCGCGCCGCCCGGATGGCCCAGCGCGCCCAGGAAGACATCGGCCATGTGCGCGGCGATTTGCGACCCGCTCAGGCGGCCCTGCGGGCGGAACCACACGCTCACCCAGTTCTGTGCGCCGAGCAGCGCCTTGGTGAACATACCCGGATCGAGGGGCCGAAAAACGCCGTCACGAATGCCGTTTTCGACCACCTGCCGGAATCGCCGCTCAAAGGCGTCGCGCCGCCGCAAAAACGTGTCGCGCGCCGGGTCATCGAGCACCATCAGCGCGCGAATCTCGAAGACCATCGCTGCGCCGACCGGCATGTTGTTCGTGACGGCCTCGACGTGGGCCGCGATCATGCGCCGCAGCGCCTCAGCGGGTG
>JADZBY010000509.1 GCA_020851855.1 Anaerolineae bacterium | reverse complement strand
CCGCGCCCTGCGCCCGATTCGCGCTTCTTCACCCGCGCCGGGCGGCGGCGGCTGGCCGAACAGCCGGGCGCGCCGGTCCGGCTCTCCGACCTGAGCACACGCTCCGACGTGATCCAGTCCTACATGGCGGACGGCAGCCCGTACCTGGATACGCTGCGCGATCTGGCGGCGTACATGGAGCTGGACTGGCTGATCTCCACGCTCAAGGGGCTGATCGAGCACGCCGCGTTGGACGGGCGACTGCACAGCCTGGTCAGCATCGCCACCGAGGCCGGGCGGCGGGCGTCGAGTTATCCGCACATGCAAAACTGGAAAATGCCAGACATGGCGGGCGCAGCGACCGGCGACGAGGGCTTCACGCTGGTCGAGATCGACTATTCGAACGCCGAGAACGTGATGGCCGCCTTCATCGCCGCCGATGATCATCTGGCCGCCGCGTGCCGGGCCGAAGACTTCCACGCCACGATGGCGGCGCAGTACTTCGGGCAGGCCTGGGAGAACGCGGACGTCAGCGCGCGGCGGCGGCTGCGCACGATGGCCAAGAAGGTGACCTACGGCACGGCCTATGGCATGGGCGCGGCGCGGCTGGGCGAGAGCCTGGGCATCTCCACCGACGAGGCGCGCCGGGTTATCGCCGCCAAAGACCGGTATTTCGCAGCAGTGACACGGGCGCGGGAGCAGGCGCAGCGCGCCGCACAGCAGACCGGCGTCCTGACGCTGTGGACGGGGCGGCGCGTCGTCGTGCCGTCGGCGTACGTGGCCTGGAATTACCTGTGCCAGGGCGGCGTGAGCGAGCTGCTCAAACGCGCCATCGTGCTGATTAGCGAGACGTACCGGGCGCGGGGTATGCGCTCGCGGGTGGCGCTGGACATTCACGACGCGCTGGTGCTGGAAGTGGCGCACGAGGAATGGGACGCCGCGCTCGATCTGGCCGTCCAGCACATGACGCACGTCACGCCAGAGGCGCTGAACAAGCGCACCACGCCGCCGATCCAATGGGCGGCGCGGCCCAATCTGGACGAGAACCGGCGCAAGTGGGGCGCGGGCCAGTGGCACCCGGATTGAGGGCGCGCAGGCCGGCTAGCGTGGGCGAATCTGGCACGTTCCGGCGGTGGCGGCGCGCATCCCGCAGTACAGGGCGCTGCCGTCGGGCAGGGTGAGCACGCCGGCGAAGAATACGCCGCCCATGATCACCGGGTCGGATGGCGGCATGGATGCACGGTATCGCACGGCCTCGCCGGTGGCCATGCCCAACGTATCGCGCACTTCCGCGTAGCGCGACCAGACGCGCCCAAATGGCTCGACGGGCGCGCCGGGCGGCGCTTCGGGCAGATCGGCAAAGGGCAGGCAGTAGCGGTAGGTGTTGTACGCCGTGACCACCTCGCGCGGCAAGATGATCCCGCCGGCGTAGGCGTACAGGCAGTCCGCGCCCGACACCCTGACCATGAAGCCATGCTCAAAAGGCAGGTAAACGGCCTCGACGCCGACCCGCGCCGCCAGCCACAGGCGCGCGTCCTCGAGGCGGCAAGCCGTGACGGCGGCCCAGAGGACCAGACACACCAGGATGCGTGACGAGCGTTTCATCGGGACAGCGCCTTTCCCTCACCCCCGGCCCCTCTCCATGTCTGCCACCCCAGAGGGGACCCCGGCAGTCATGGAGAGGGGGCAGGGGGGGAGGCTCACAGTTCATGACCGCCTCTCGACAAACGATGATACACTGTGAGATGGTTTACGGCATTGCCCGCGCGTTTCCTGCGCGGATCGTTCGCCTGAGAGAGTTGCAGGAGCATCCCATGCAGTCGCACCGAACGACGCCCGAAATTGAAGCGGCCCTGGCCGAGATGGGCGCGTCGCCATCCGACCACGGCACGCTTGACCTGATCGTGCGCCGCCCCGACGTGGAGCAGCGAGAAGTGGTCGATAGCGCCGTTTTGGACCCGGCAGAAGGGCTGGTTGGGGACAACTGGCGCACGCGCGGCAGCAGCGCCACGCCGGATGGCAGCGCCGCGCCCGATGCCCAGATCGCCCTCATGAACCGGCGCATGATCCAGGCTCTCGCGCCCGACCCGGCGATCTGGCCGATGGCCGGCGACCAGCTGTTCGTGGATTTGGACGTGAGCGCCGAGAATCTGCCGCCAGGGCAGCGGCTGGCGGTGGGCAGCGCGGTGCTGGAAATCACCGAGAAGCCGCACACCGGTTGCGCGAAGTTCACGGCGCGCTTCGGCCACGATGCGATCCGCTACGTGAACTCGCCCGAAGGCCGCCAGCGGCGTCTGCGCGGCGTATATGCGCGCGTCATCCAGCCCGGCGTCGTCTCCAGAGGGGACGTGGTCCGCAAGTGTTCATGACGTGCGCGTGATCGGCCACCGTGCGCCCGGTTGCGCCGGTACAAACGAACATCCCCCGCCGCGCACGCGACAGGGGATGTGTTTTGCTCTCGTCGTACCGCGTCCGGCGGGCCGGGTCAGTCGGCAGCGGCCTCGGATGCGGTCGAGTCGTCGCCGTCGTCCGGCTCGCTCGGCGGCGTCACCTGGGGCACGTCGTTCAGCTCGTCGGGACGGGCGTCCTCATGCTCATCCGCGCCCGTTTCCAACGCCGCCTGCGGCTCGCCTTCGAGCGGCTGAGCCTCGGCCTCAAACTCAGACTCAGGCGGCGGGCTGCCCTCTTCGTCTTCGATGATGGGCTGCTCGACGCCCCAACGCTGCGTGAAGCCCACCCGGCGCTTGTCCGGCTCCAGGCGGCTGATACGCAGTTGCAGCCGGTCGCCCTTCTTGACGTAGCTGTACGGCTCTTTGAGCGAGCCGTCGCCCATCTCGCTCAGGTGCAGCAGCCCTTCGAGGCCGTCATCCAGCGCGATGAACGCGCCAAAATCGACCACGTTGGTCACCACGCCCTCGACCTGCTGGCCCTCGTGGTAGCGGTTCATGGCGTCCGACCAGGGATCGGGCAGCAGGCGCTTGCGGCTGAGCGCGATGCGGTTCGTCTCGCGGTCCAGGCTCAGGACGTAGACCTCGATCTCGTCGCCGATGCGCAGCACGTCGCGCGGATGGTCCACGCGGTGCCAGGCCAGCTCGCTGACGTGGATCAGGCCGTCCGCGCCGCCCAGGTTGACGAACGCGCCGAAGTCGCGCAGGCCGGTGACCACGCCCTTGACCACGTCGCCTTCCATCAGTTCGGAGAGCAGGCGCGCCTTCTGCTGCTGCCGCCATTCCTTCTGGGCCTCGCGCTCGCTGAAGATCAGGCGGCGGCGCGACTGATCGACCTCGATCACTTTCACGCCGAGCACCCTCGAATTGAGCGAGTTGAGCGAGTCGCGCCGGTCCACGCCGCCCGCCCCGACCGTGATCAGGTGCGAGGTGGGGATGAAGCCTTCCAGCCGACGCCAGCGCACCAAGACACCGCCCCGGTTATGGCCAGTGACGGTGACTTCGACCACTTCCTCGGACTCAAGCAGCGCGCGCGCCGCGTCCCAGTCGTATTGCTGAAGGCCCTGGTTGATGGACACCACCAGGTTGCCGTCGCTGTCGCGCGATTGCATGACGAACACCGGCACCGATTCGCCCACCTTGAGCCTGGCCCGGTACTCCGGATCGAGCATGTCCACGTCCTGCGCCGGGACGATGCCGTCCTGTTTGGTCCCCATGTCGACGATGATGTCGCCCTTGGGGTCTACCTGTAAAATGGTGGCCTGGCGAATTTCGCCACGCTCAGGAGGCGTGAAGTTGTCGAAGGAAGCTTCCAGCATCTCCTCAAAGCTGAGGGACTCCTCTTCGACCCTCTTCTCGCGCTCGGATTTGTCATCAGTCATACCGGTTGATCCGCCTTTATAGAGAGATTTCCCGTTTCGGGATAGTTGGGATGCGCTTCCTCGGACCTCTTCATTACTTGGGGACGATAAAGCACACGTAACTTGAATTATACTCAAGAACGTGCCCATTTTTCCAGGGACAATTTGCGCTTTCCAGGCCCAGCGCCGTGGAAAACCCGCGTTCCCCGGAACAGCCCCGTTGTGTGCAATGATTCGGTGCTTTTCCCCGAAACGGATTGTAGCAGCGTCGATTCCGTAGTGGCAAATAAGGGGCCGGTGAGATCGGGGGTAAGGGCGCGTCGCGACGCGCCCATCACCGTGATCCGTGTTCAATGCGCAAAATCTATCCGGTGCGCGGCGCGATGCCCTTGAGCCAGCACACCTGGAAGGGAGCCAACCCCACGCCCAGCAGGCCCTCGTGGGCGACGTGACGGCCCCTGGTCAGCAAGTCGCGCCACTCCGTCGCGCCGCTGACAGGTACATGGACGGCCAGCGGCGCGTCGCTCACGTTGTGCAGGGCGAGCAGGCGGTGCTGCCCGTCCGGCGAGACGCGCTCCAGCCCGAACAGGCCTTCGCCCAGGTCGAGCACCTTCGTCGCGCCGAGTGGGTGAAAGGCCGGCTCGCTCCGCCGCACCTGCAACAGGTCGCGATACGCCTTGAACACGGCGCGCCGGATGTTCGAGGGCGCGGAATCGTTCAGCTCGGCCACCAACCGCTGGATGTCGAGCTTCTCGCGGTTGATGGTCCGGTAACGCCCCGTCTCGTCGACGCCTGCCCGCCAGTTGCGGGAGCCGAACAGGCTGTGGAAATAGATGCCCGGCACGCCCGGCATGGCCAGCATGATCGCCTGGGAGCACAGGAAGCGCCGCACGGCCCGTCCGGGATCGGCGGCGGTGACATCCGGGTGCGTCACGGCGTCGAAATAGCTGATGTTCAGCTCATACGGGCTGCGCGTGCCGTCGCTGTTCTGTTTGTACGAGACGAAGCCGCCGTGCGCCTCGGCCATGGCCACCAGCGCTTCGATGTCCGCGTCGGGCAGGATGCCGCGCAGGGGCGTGACGCCGACGCCGTCGTGGGACGCGGTGAAGTTGAAGTAGGTCGCCGCGTCGCCGGGCCGTTCCAGCGCATCGGCCCAGGCGCTCAGGGCGCGCGCATCGCCGGTACGCAGCGTGTGCAGGACGAGCGGCGGCAGCGCAAACTGGTAGACCATCTGCGCTTCGTTCGCGCCGTCGCCAAAATACGAGATGTTCTCGACGTGCGGCACATTCGTCTCGGTGATGAGCTGCACGTGCGGCGCGGCGGCGTCCAATACGTCGCGCAAGACCTGCACCACGAGGTGCGTTTCTTCGAGGTGAATACAGCTCGTGCCGATGATCTTCCACAGATAGGCGATGGCGTCCAGCCGGATGAGCGCCGCGCCCTGCTGGACGTAAAAGAGCAGGATGCGCACGATCTCGACCAGCACGTCCGGGTTGGCGAAATTCAGGTCGATCTGGTCGTCGCTGAACGTGGTCCAAAGGTAGCGGTCGCCGCTCGCCGTGTCGAAGCGCGTGAGAAGCGGCAGAGCGCGCGGGCGGCGCACCATGCTCAGGTCGGCGGCGGGATCGACGGCGATGAAGTAGTCCGCATAGGGCGCTTCGCCGCGCAGATAGGCGCGAAACCAGCGGCTCTGGGCCGAGATGTGGTTGAGCACCGCGTCGAACATCAGGCGGAAATCGGCCCCCATGCCGCGGATATGATCCCAGTTGCCCAGCGCCGGGTTGACCGCCGTGTAGTCGATCACCGAGAAGCCGTCGTCGGACGAATACGGGAAGAAGGGCAGGATGTGCACCGTGTTGATCACGTCCGCCGCCGCGCCCTTGAGGAAGCCGTGCAGCGTGTGCAGGGGCGGCTCGTCCGGGCGGCGCACCTGATCGCCATACGTGATCAAAATGGCGTCGCGCTCGCTGAAAGGAAGCGGGCGCGGCGGTCGATCGTCAGGCAGTGAACCTACCAGTTGCTCAAGGCGGGCCAGAACTGCTCCGCCGCCGCCCGGCTGGCTGCCGTACAGGCGGTTCAGTTTGGCTTCAAGGCTGGCTCGCAACGACAAAATGGCTTCTCCTACTCCGGTATCGCTTTGCGCTCGCTGTTTGGCGGCGTGCGGCCCGCGTCGAGTTCCGCCCAGAACGCCTCATGACTCATGGCGTGAAAATCGCCCGCCGTGACGCGATACGCCTTGTGTTCGGTCCACATGTACAGGCGGTGCCGCCGCTCATGGGCGACCAACTCGGCCACTTCGCGCAACACCACGTAGTCGCGCGTATCGACCACACCCTTGACTTCGACCCAGGCGCGGCAATCGGGCAGGTAAAAATCGAGCAGGTACTTGCCCTCTCCAAGCCGCTCCGGCTCGTAGAACCAGCGCAGGCCGCGCGCCTCAAGCTCCTGGGCAAAACGGATCTCAAGCTGGGAGCGAAAGCGTGTCAGGCCCAGCGCGCCGGGCAAGGCCTGCGCCCGCCGCCGGGCCAGCGCAATGGGCGGGACGCTGCGATCCCGCTTCTTCACGGCTTCTTGCCCTTTTTGCCGCGCTGGCCGGGAATCAGGTCGCGCAGGCCACCCAGAAGCTGCACGGCGGGCTTCACCTCTTCCACCGGCGCCGGTTCGGTGTCGTAGCGGTTGCGGGCGCGCGCTTCCTGCCAGTTTGCATAGTCGCCCATTGCCGTGT
>JADZBY010000508.1 GCA_020851855.1 Anaerolineae bacterium | reverse complement strand
TGCCACCCCAGGGGGGACCCCCGACGGCATGGAGAGGGGAGATCGGCTGCCATGCCGGCGCGTGCTTCCCCCTCTCTGTGTGGTACTCCACGTGGAGAGGGGACCAGGGGTGAGGTGTTTTCCTGCTGCCACCCTCACCCCCGATCCCTTCTCCCTTACGCGCCTGGCAGCACCTTCTGCACAATCTTGCCCCCCGATTTTTCTTTCAGGATCAGCTTGGTGCTGCCGTCGGGCATCTTCTCTTCCTTGATCAGAAAATGCTGCTCGTCGTAGTCCGTCATGCCGATGCCGTGCTCGGTGTCATGGCTGCCGCGCCACACCTCAAGCTGGACCGGCTCCCACTTCTTCGACTCGACCGACCGGTACGCGGCGTCCATGATGGCGTTGACCACGTAGCCATCGTAGAAGTCTTCCATCGGCTTTTTGCCCGCGTCGAGCGCATCGAGCATGTCGGCCATCATCGGCGTGTAGCCCAGCGAACCGACCTCGTCGCCCACCGGGAACAGCCAGCCCGTGTTGCCCTCGGACTTCTCGCTGACGTAGCCCTTCTCGCCCACCGACGTGAACAGGTCGAAGCCGGTGCGCAGCCAGTGGTTGAGCCAGATCGTGCCTTCTGTGCCGGAAACCTCGTCGCGCAGGTCCATGCCGCCGCGAAACGTCCAGCTCACCTCGAACTGGCCAACCGCGCCGTTCGCATACTTCACCAGCCCGACGGCGCTATCTTCCGCCTCGATGGGATGCACCTGCGTATCGGCCCAGCACATGACCTCGACGGGCCGCACGTCTTTGCCGATGAAGCTGCGCGCGATCTCGATGCAGTGGCAGCCCATGTCGATGATCGCGCCGCCGCCCGACTGGCTCTTGTCCCAGAACCAGTCGCTGTGCGGGCCGGGATGCGTCTCGCGGGAGCGCGCCCAGAGCACTTTGCCCAGCGCGCCGTTGCGCACCGCCTGAAGCGCCTTGAGCGTCTTGGGCGTGTATACCAGGTCTTCCAGGTAGCCGTGAAAAACGCCCGCCCGTTCAACCGCTTCCAGGATGCGCAGCGCTTCCGGGCCGCTCCGGGCCAGCGGCTTGGTGCATAGGATGGCCTTACCCGCCTTCGCCGCCAGCGTGATGGCCTCTTCGTGCAGGTTGTTGGGCAGGCCGACGACGACCACGTCCGTCTCCGGGTCGTTGATCGCCTCGGCCAGCGTCGTCGTCCAGCGCGGAATGCCCCACTCCTTCGCGAACTTCTCGGCGCGCTCCGGGTTGCGCGAATACGCTACCTGCACACGGTCGCGGCTGCGTCCGCTGTGCAGCGTCATCGTGTAGAACATGCCGATCAGGCCCGTGCCGAGCATGGTGATCTTGTGCATACAGCGGCTCTCCTCACGTGATACGAAACGTTCTGGCGCGTCTACTGCCGGTAATTGCGCTGCCGCCCGTAAATGGACAGCAAACCGAGCAGGATGACGCCCAGCACGATGAGCTGGTACGCTTCCTGGAACTCTGCCGGCTGGCCGGGCTGGAGCGGGATCGAACGCAACAGGCTCTGGATGAGCTGCAGGACGAGCGCCCCGGCCATCGTGCCCCAATAACTGCCCTTGCCGCCCGCCATGACCGTCCCGCCGACCACCACCGCCGCGATGGACGGGAACAGGTAGTTGTCGCCCAGGTTCAGAAACACGGTCTGCGTGAAGCCGAGCAGCAAGAAGCCGCCCAGCGCCGCCAGTGTGCCGCTCAGCGCGTAGGTGAGCACGATCATGCGCTGTACACGCACGCCCGACAGGCGCGCCGTGGTCCGGTTCGTGCCGATGGCGAAAAGCTGCTTGCCGTAACGTGTGCGCTCCAGCAGCAGCCACATGCCAACGCCGATGAGCAGCCAGACGAAGACGATGCCGGGAATGCCCAGAACAACCGGCGTGGTCACAACGCTGCCCAGCATGGGCGGCATATCCCCGATCAGCTCGCCGCGCGTCACGGCCCGGATCGTGCCCGTCACCACGCCCGCCATGGCCAGCGTTATGACCAGCGGCGGCAGGCGCAAGAGCGTGATCCCGAGGCCGTTGATCAGCCCGATCAGCGCGCCAGAGCCGAGCGCAACGAGCATTGCCGGGATCAGGTTCACGTCCTGCCCGCCCGACGTGCGGAAAGCGAGAATGGCCGACAGCGTGACCACCGCGCCCGCCGACAGGTCGATGCCTTCGCCGCCGCTGATGATGATCAAGGTCTGCCCGGCGGCGATGATGCCCAGGAAGGCGGCCAGTTTGACGATGTTGATCGCCTGCGTCGGGTTGACGAACGAGGGGTTGATCAGGCCGCCCGCGAAAAAGAGCACCACGGCCAGGATGAGCGCGACGATAGGCGGGCTGAGCCGCAGCCGTTGAATGCGTGAAAGCTGCCCTGCCCGGTTCATGACTCTGCCCTCCGCGCTTCAGGGACATTGCGCCGCCCGATCCGGGCAAAAAGGCCCGATCGGCGGATCAACTGCACCAATCCCGGCCCGGCCAGCGCCACGATGATGATCAGGGCGCGCACCAGCGTCTGTGACCAGTTGTCGACGTTGGCGAACGAGACGATGTTGCGCACGATGCTCAGGATGGCCACGCCGATCACCGAGCCGATGACGCCGCCCTGCCCGCCGCTCAGGCGCGTGCCGCCCAGCACCACGGCGACTACCGAGTCGAGCGTCATGCTCTCACCGCTGCGCGGCGCGCCGCTGCCCGTCACGAGCGCCAGCGCCAGGCCGCCCAGCGCCGCGAAGAAGCCGGCCCAGACGTAGGTGCTGAACCGGACGCGGTTCACCGGCACGCCCGTAGCATAGGCCGCCTCTGCGTTGCCGCCCGTCGCGTACAGGTACTGTGCGTAGCGCGTCCGGCGGATGAGCAGCCAGCCGAGGATCAGCAGCCCGATCATGTAGGTCGCAAAGGGAATGTCGCCCGGCGTGGAGCGGTACAGGTCCAGGAAGTCGCCCTGCACCTGCCCGCCGGGGCGCGGCAGGATGAGCATCGTGATCCCGAAAAAGACGAAACTCGTCGCGTAGGTCGTCACAATTGGCTGCAGGCGGAGATAGGCGACGGCCACGCCGTTGAACGCGCCCGCCAGCAAGCCCGCAAACAGGCCCAGCGCGACGGTCAGGATCACTTCTTCCGGCGTGGACGTGTCCGTCATGCGCGTGACCAGGATGGCGTTGACCATCGACACAATCGCGCCCGCCGACAGGTCGATCCCGCCGCCGACGATCACGATGGTCTGCCCGGCGGCGACGAGCATGAGCGGCAAAAACAGGCGCAAATTCTGGTTCAAGACGCGCGGCTGGAACAGGTTCGGCTGCAAGGCATAGTTGACCAGCACGGCGACGATCAACAGGAACAGCGCGACCAGATAGCTGTGTCGGAGCGCGATGCGGTTCAGGTTCAATCGCTTCATGAGGCGGCGCTCGTTGTGTTGGGGGCGGTGGACGGTGTAGAAGCGGCATGTGCGCCCATGCTGGCGGCGATCAGGTTGCCGCGCGTCAGGCT
>JADZBY010000507.1 GCA_020851855.1 Anaerolineae bacterium | reverse complement strand
TGATCAGGTGTACCTGGTTCTTCATAATGGCGTGGTCCGAGAAACACCGTCAAAAGGGGCAACATCCGGCAATTTACTGAGACGAATTATCCCCCCACGTGGCGGCGCGAGTCAAGCATGGCAGGATGGAAGGGATACACCCACTGCGGCAGACCGTCTTCGCCCTCTGATCGTACCTTTTCATGGAAGCAATCGGCTGCTGTTCGCGGCGGCGCGGGGCGACCACTCGTCGCACACGGCCCGGTCACGGGCGGAGTCATCACACACTCCGCCCATGACCTGGGACGGCGCAAATCCGGTTACTTGCTGCGGAAAACGGCGACCTGATCAGGCGTCACGACCATGACGCCGGTGTCCACGATGTTCGGCAGGATACCGATGTTGTTCGTCTGCCAGTTGGTCAGGTACTCCGTCGGGTGGTTGAAGCGGTACAGCAGGTGCACGCCCACGTAGGTCATCATGTACGTGCGCTGCACGAGCGTCGAGTCGAGCGTGCCGTCTTCCAGCGCATCCAGGATGGGGTCGGTGATATCGAAGACCACGGCCTTGACCGTCCCCGCCTGCCCGGTCTGGCGCAGCGCTGCCGCCACGCCCGCACCGACCGCGTTCATGCTGGTCACCAGGTCGATATCCGGGTGCGCCTGAAGCATGGCGACCACCGCATCTGCCGTGGCGCTGTCGTCGTTCTTGTCGTCGACCGTGGCCACCACCTGGATGTTGGGATACTTCGCCGCCAGCACGTCATTCAGCCCACGAATGCGCTCCTCGAGGTTGAACTGGCCGGGCACGGTGGCGATGCCGACCTGCCCCTCGCCGTTCAATACGACGCCGATCCGGTCACCGAGGACGCGACCGGCCTGATAGTTGTCCGTGCCCAGATAGGTCATGCGCTTGCTGTTGGGCGCGTCGGTGTCGACCGTGACCACCGGGATGCCCGCCTCAATCGCGCGGTCAATGGCCGGGGACAGGGCGTCCGGCTCAAGGGCGGCGACGATGATGCCCGCCGGCTTGCGCGCGATGACCTGCTCCAGCGTCGTCACCTGTTCCGGCGTGTTGAAGTCTGCGGGTCCGACGTAGGTCCAGGTGACGCCGAGTTCCGCAGCGGCGTCCCGCCCACCATACTGCGCGTCCAGCCAGTACGGATGGGCGGCCACGTTAGAAACCATGACATATTCTTCCGGCTCCTGGGCGGTCGTGGCAACGCCGGGGGCGATCAACGCGATGAGGGCGAACAGGACCAGGAGTATGCTGAGCTTCTTCATGGGACCAGACTCCTTTGGAAAGGCACAAATATCTGCACAAAGGCACTTTCGGTGCGGACGACGGACGACGGTGACAGCACCTTCCTTTCCACAACGCACCAGGCTCAGGCTCGCTGCTGGCGTTTGCTCCAGATGTCGAAGATCACGGCGGCGAGTAGCACCAGGCCGCTCACGATTCCCTGCCAGTACACAGAGACGTTGAGCAGCACCAGGGCATTGTTGATGAGCGCCATCAGCACCACGCCGAGGAATGCGCCGAAGATCGTGCCTTCGCCGCCGCTCAGGCTGCACCCGCCGATGACGCAGGCGGCGATCACGCGCAGCTCGGTGCCCTTGCCCGCCAGCGGGAACGCCGAGCTGAGGCGCGAGGTGGCGATGATGCCGGCAAAGGCTGCCGCGACGGCGGTCAGGATGTAGGTGAAGATCAGGACACGGTTCACCTTGATGCCCGTCAGCGCCGCCGCCTCTTTGTTGTTGCCGACGTAGTACACCAGCCGCAGCCAGCGCGCCCGCCGCAGCAGGAAATCGCCGACGAGGACCAGGATCAGCACGATCCAGATGGCGACGGGAATGTCCAGGATATAGCCCTGGCCGAGGAAGAAAAACTCTTTGGGCAGCCCGGTCTGCGCCGAGCCGCCGGATACCACCAGTGTGGCGCTGGACAGAATGGTCATCATGCCCAGCGTGGTGATCAGCGGGTTCACCTTCACGCGCGCCACCAGGAAGCCGTTGATGGAGCCGATCAGCGCGCCCACGACCAGTGTGATCAGGATGCCCAGGCCAATCGGCATGCCCTGGTTCAGCAGCAGGGCGACGATGACTCCGGCGAAGGCCAGCATGGAGCCGACCGACAGGTCAAACCCGCCGCCGACGAGCAGCACGGTCATCGCCACCGCGATGATCGCGTCCGTGGCCATGCCGATGCCGAGCGCGCTGAGGTTGGCGCTGGTCAAAAAGGTCGGTGTGCTGAGCCGAAGGAGCAGCACGGCGGCGACGATCACCAGGAAGAGCCGCAGCTCGCGGGCCTGCAACAAACCGTGCAGTGCGCGCCGCGAACCGCTCTCGTTCAGCGCTGTGCGGGCGGGCAAGACGCTCCCCGGAGCCACATCCAGTTTGTTGCCTGTCATCTGCAAATACTCCTTGACCGTCTACCGAACTCCACACAGGTGTGTCTGCAAAGTGCAAAGTCCATTCTCGCGCGTTGACCCTCACTCCCCCGCCCCTCTCTCCCTCAGAGCGAGAGGGGAGAAAAACAGGGGAATTTCCTGGTTTCCTCACCCCTCTCCATGAGGGAGAGGGGCAGGGGGTGAGGGCCGCATTCACGTTCCCACGCACCTCACCGGCCAGCCTCAGCCCGCCAGGACGCGCCCGCTGGCCAGCGTCATGATGTTCTGCTCCTCACCCCTCTCCATGAGGGAGAGGGGCAAGGGGTGAGGGTTTGCAGCCGCATCTACATTCCCGTGCACCGCTCCGGCCAGCCTCAGCCCGCCAGGACGTGCCCGCTGGCCAGCGTCATGATGTTCTGCTCGTTGATCTGGTCGTGAGAAAGCTCGCCCTGAAGCGCGCCCTCGTGCATCACATACACACGGTCGCACATGCCGTTGACTTCGGGCATCTCCGACGAGATCATCAGGATGCCGATGCCCTCGGCAGCCAACTGGCGCAATGTCGCATAGATTTCGACCTTCGCGCCGACATCTACGCCGCGCGTCGGCTCGTCGACGATGAGCAGCCGTGGCGCGCGGGCCAGCCACTTGCCAAGCATGGTCTTCTGCTGGTTGCCGCCGCTCAGGTTCAGCACGCGCTGTTCGAGGTGCGGTGTGCGGATGCGCAGCCGGTCCGCGACGCCTGCCGCCATCGAATGCTCGGCGCGCTTGGTCAACAGGCCGCGCTTCTGCAGGTCCTTGAGGCGCGTCACGGTCAGGTTGCGGCACACGCTCATGCTGGTGAACAGGCCATATTTGCGCCGGTCTTCGGGCACGAAAGCCACGCCGCTGTGCATGGCGTCTTCGGTGCTGGCGGGCCGGTAGTCTTCGCCGCCGAGGCGCATCTGTCCGTGGCGGATGGGGAGATAACCGAACAGCGTCAACCCGATCTCCGACCGCCCGGAGCCGATCAAGCCCGTCAGGCCGACGATCTCGCCGCGCCGGACGCTCAGGCTGACGTTGGAGAACCGCGCGCCGCTCAGCCCGTGCACATCCAGGATCGGCTCGCCATCGCCTGCCTGCTCTCGCTCGCCGTACAGATCGTGCAGGTCGCGGCCCACCATCATGTTGATGATGCGCGTCGTCTCGATGGCGTCGCCTTCCAGCGTGCCGACCCGTCTGCCATCCCGCAGCACCGTGACCCGGTCCGCCAGCCGGATGACTTCCTTCAGGCGGTGCGAGATGTACACGATGGCGATGCCCTGCGCGCGCAACTGATCGACGATGGCGAACAACTGCTCCGCTTCGCCCTCGCTCAGCGAAGACGTCGGCTCATCGAGGATGAGAATGCCCGCCTGAAGGGCCAGCGCTTTGCAGATTTCGACAATCTGCTGCTGCGCCACGCTGAGCTGATAAACGGGCGTGCGGGGAGAGAGAGGGCTATCGAAATAGGCGAGATACTGGCGCGCTTTCTCGAAAAGCTGCGCACGGTCGAGCAGATGGAGCGGGCGGGCGCGCGTCGGCTCCTGCCCGGCGAGGATGTTCTCCGCAATCGTCAGGTTGGTGAAGAGCAGCGGCTCCTGGTGGACGATGCTGATGCCAAATTCCTGCGCGCGGCGTGGATCGTTGATAGTGACTGTCTCGCCGCGTAACTGGATGCGCCCACCATCCGGCGCATAAATCCCGGCGAGGACTTTCATCAGCGTGCTCTTGCCCGCGCCATTTTCGCCGACCAGCGCGTGTATCTCGCCGGGGCGCAGGTCAAAATCGACCTGTTCGAGCGCCTTGACGCCCGGAAAGGTCTTGCCGATCTGCTCCATGCGGAGAAGGTCTGCCATAAACTACTTCTCCTCGAAACAGCGCCCGTCTCGGCTTCAGAGCGGAGACGAAGGGCGGGGTAAAATGCCCAGGGACTCTTTTTCTTCGGGCTGCATATCGTGCGAAATGGACGCGATCAGGTCTTGCAGCATCTCCTGGGTGAGCGTCTCCGTTTCGCCGCGCGCGCCGCACGAATGGCGCACGATGAGCGCCGTGGGGAACTCTGCCGTGCTCGCCTGTGCGGGCTGTGGCTGTTTCACGCGCTCGATGAGCCGCTGCCCGCTCAAGACGCCGATACGGTACTGGTCGATGCGCATCGTGGTCAGGGCGGGCCGGACCAGCGCCGCCGTCACGATGTCGTCAAAGCCGACGATGGCCACGTCCTGCGGCACGCGCCGGCCCATCTGCTGGCTGGCCAGGATCGCGCCGATAGCCATCAGGTCGTTGTAGGCGACGATGGCGGTCAGTCCGCGCTCCGGCTTCAGCAGTTCCAGCGCGGCGGAATAGCCGTGGAAGACCGAGGGCGGCGCTTCGAGCATGTAATCCAGCGGCGCGGCCAGCCCCGCATCGGCCAGGGCGCGCCGGTAGCCATTGAGCCGGTGCTGCGCGGTGAGGCGCTGTTGCGGCCCGGCCAGATGCCCGATGCGCTCGTGCCCCAGGCCGATGAGATGCCGGGTGATGGTGGTTGCGCCTTGCTGGTTGGCCACATCCAGGCGCGTCACGTTGCCCTCGAAGGGCGTGCAATCGACCGCTACAACTGGCAGGTGCGGGCCGATCAGGACGTGCAGCGCGTCGCCGTCGAGCCGACAGCCCCACAGGATCAGGCCGTCGACCTGCCGGTCGCGCAACAGGGCGAGGTAATCGCGTTCCTTGTCGACATCCTCGTCCGTATTGCACAGGAACATGTTGTAGCCGGCCTGGGCCAGCGCATCTTCGCAGCCGCGCACCACGCGGCTAAAGAACGGGTTCGAGATGTCGGGCAGGACGACGCCAATGGTGCGTGTGCTGCCCGTCACCATGCTGCGCGCCACCGTATTGGGCCGGAAACTGAGCGCGGCGATAGCCTGCTGGACGCGGGCGCGCGTCGCGGGCGCAACGTCCGGGCGGTCATTCAGGACCCGTGAGACGGTGCGGATCGAAACGCCGGCGTGGCGCGCAACATCCTCGATGGTGGCCACGATCTTCTCCTCGTCAAATCGGCAGCGCCGCCGTCATGCCTGCCCGGCGCGGTGTCGTTGCGTCGACCAGCGGCCCACCTGCCTGAGCAGCGCTTCCGCCTCGTCTTCGCTGTTCACATACGTGCGCATGTACAGCCCTTCCGGCGGCAGCACTGCCAGAATCTTCTCCACCTCGTCGGGTTGCACGAGCAGATAGAGGTTCTTGCCCTTTTCCAGGATGCGCTGGAAACGTGGGATGTACGCTTCCGTGGTGGTGGGCGGCGAGCCGATGCCCGGCGTGAACTGGATGGTCTTGATCTGGTCGATTTCGAGCAGCGTATCCAGCATGTTCCTGATGCAGGCCGGGCCGTCGAGATGGTACACGCCGTACTCACACCAGTCCCCCATCTTCTCGATTTCCGGGACGAAGAAGGTGCGGAACATTGCCGGGGAGATGACCGATGAAAAGTCGCAGGCGATCTGATCGACGCGGCCCGGCGCCCACAGGCCCATCCAGGCCAGCACGTCGCCGCCGTCGTTGACCGCCGTGGTCATCTGGTAGGCCTGCTCCATGAGCGCCACCCACGTATCGGAGATGAGGTCAACGCCCGCTTTCACGGCCTCTGGCTCGGCGTAGAGGTCCGTCGCCAGGTTGTCCATGCCGCGCAGCAGGGACAGCACGTCCGCGCCGTTGCCAAGCTCCGGCTTGCCGACGAAGAACTTGCCCGGCGCGGCTTCCACGAAACGCCGGACGATGGCCAGCGTGGTCTGCCAGGTCGGGTCGGTCGCGGGATCAAACCGGGGCTGCCAGGACGCCCAGTCGTCGATGATGGCAGGATACCAGACGCTCGTCTTGTTAAATTCGGGCGGGCTGCCGAACATCGCGGCCATCGCCATCGCGCCCCAGTTCACGTAGGTGACGGGCAGCGCTTCGCCGCCGAAGTAGCTGTTCTCGAACCAGGTGAGCGCGCGCTGAAGGTTGAGGTCAGGATCGGTCCACCAGCGCTGGATGGCGGCCTTGTCGTCGTCGGGAATGTGCTCCAGGCCGCCGAGCCACGGGCCATTTTGCAGATCAGGGAAGGGCGGGACCTTCGAGTCGTTGCGTGGGGCGTGAACGGCGATGCAGCAGCGGTCGATCACCGCGTGATTCCACCAGGCCAATAGCCGCTGTTTCGCCTGGTCCCAATCCGGCTTGTAATCCATTTGTGCGCTCTCCCCGGAGACTGCGCCCCGCGAGCGTGCCGTGTCTTGAAATGCGATTCTCTTCGTCGTGCTCTGGCTGCCATCGTTAGCGCCAACGTTGGCAACCTCATCATCCGGCAGGTACATTCGCGCCACAAGTGATAGACGTCACAATCGATTGTTGCCATCTGTCACCAGGTGCGCCCGCCGAGAGCCTGGGTCCGTTTGTCCAGAAAAACGGCGGCAGCGGCGTGCGGCGCGACCCGGCCCTGCGATGCGATTTCGCTCGCCGTCGATTCACTGCGCGGCGTGTGCCCGAAAACACAAGCCGCCGTCCCGGTGCGGTCCCTGCGTTCTCTCGATGAACGATCAGGCCATGCGACCGGCGCACCACACTTTTCCTTACCCTCGGCCATACTTTTCCCAATCTCCCCACAAGCGGCTTTTCGTCCCATGCTAGGGTGTGTCTGCAAAGTCCGTTTTCGCGTTAACCCTCACTCCCCCGGCCCCTCTCTCCCTCAGGGCGAGAGGGGGAAAAAGCGGGAGACTCCGTGGTTTCTTCACCCCTCTCCATGAGGGAGAGGGGCAGGGGGTGAGGGTTTGCAGACACATGCTGGAGACAGCGTTGCGCTCCCGCAAACGCAACTGAACCGAACCGAGGAAAGCGCCACCAGGAGTATGGACGATGCTTGGCAAACGATTCTTCACAGCACTTTTCACCGTTGGGCTGCTTATGACTGTACTGCTGCCCACCTACGCGCAGGATTCAGGGCCACAAGGGCTGCGCCCGGATGCGCCGCCGTATGCGCTGCGCGGTCCGCACGCTGTCGGAACGCGCGACTATGTGGTCGACCCGGAAGGCGACGAGCCGCTCACCGTCTCGGTCTGGTATCCGGCTCAGGAGTCGGACCAATCAGCGGAGACGGCGACGTACGATTACGGGGCCGCCGGGGTGCTGCCCGATCCGATGAACTATATCGATGGGACGGCATTTCGGGACGCGGCCCCGGACGGTGCGCAGGGGCCGTATCCGCTGCTCGCTTTCTCACCGGGCATGGGCGCATCGCGTGTATTCACCCTGTACCTGTTTGAGCACCTCGCATCGCACGGGTTCGTGGTCATCACTCTCGATCACCCCGGGACGCGGATGCTCGACCAGATCACGATGGGACAGGCGGATTTTGCCGAGCAGATCTTCCTGGTTCAGGCAAGACGCCCGACGCAGATGCGCCGGGTGCTCGATTACGCCGAAGCCCTGACCGCGCCAGACGGCGATCTGGCGGGCGTGATCGATGTGGAAAGGATTGCAGTCGGCGGTTATTCGGCGGGTGGTTGGACGGCGCTGGCCTTTGCCGGGGCACACATCCATCTCGATTACCTGCGAGAATGGTGCGCTCAGGGCCTCTATTCCAGCGTCATCGTCACGATGGTGTGCAATCGCGTCGGCCAGGGGACGCTGGACGCGGAAGAACAGCGCCTGATCAACCTGGCAGGTGCGGCGGCAGAAGTCGGCGCGGCATGGTCGCCTGTCGCGGATTCACGCGTGGACGCGGTGCTGGCGCTTGCGCCGGGTGGGGCGCTGACCTTCGGTGAAGACGGCCTGCAGGGCGTGACCGCGCCAACGTTGATCCTGTATGGCTCCACCGACCCGAACGCCATCCCGGAGTTCAACGCGGTATGGGCCTATGAGCACCTCGGCGCTGAGCACAAAGGGCGGGTGATCTTTGAAGGCGGCGGGCATATGATGTTTGGCCAATGCAATCCGGCATGGCAGGCCAACGCCTTCGACCTGTGCACGGATGCGGTGTGGGATGTGGCGCGCGTGCACGATCTCACCAATCACTTCGCGACCGCTTTCTTGCTGGCAGAACTCAATGGGGACGTGGACGCCGCTTTGGCGCTTGCGGCGGACGCCGTGCAATTCCCCGGAATCGTGTACGAGACGACGGGATTCTGAGGTCCGGGAAGGCTGGTTTTTCGAATCACGGCGCGGGGATGACCTTGCCCCGCGCCGTTGTGCGCTCCGGGTTGTGCCGGGCGAGTAGGCAGCGACGACGAGACGCAGAGCGCTCGGAAAACGGTGCACAGCGATCCAGGCGTGCTGATGCCGCTCAACACGAGCGGAGCGTACGCCCTGGCGCACATCTAGCGGCCAGTGCGTGACGGTACGGGAGTCGATGCTACCGGCGAAACCGCCCGCGATTGCTGTACGCGCCGCCCGACAGGCTGCCCATGTCGATCAGGAACGCAATGACGATCCATAGCCAATCCAGGCCGTCCACGCCGCCCGGTGCGACCGCCACATAGGCCAGCAGCGTCCACGGCAGGAAGAGGAAGCCGAGGATCGGCACAATCGCATTGTCAAAGGTGGCCTGCCAGCGCGCCGAGTCTACCAGCCACCACACGAACGCCGCCGCGCGTGGGCCAATCAGGAGTAGCAGCGAAATCACACAGCACATGGGTCCCTCCGAGGGGTAACGCCCGCATCCACCAACCGCACCATACTCCGCAAGGTGAGCGCGAGCGTCGTTTTCAGCCACGAACGGGGGCGTGTCTCACCCGGAGTATCGTCCTGTACCATTACGTCGCAGGATGACGATTGGTTTCACCCGCGCCGTCGGGTCGGCATCGCCGCCTCACTCATACCGCATCGCTTCCAGTATATCGGTGCGGCTGGCGCTGCGCGCGGGCAGGTAGGCCGAGACGAGCGCCACGCCCACCGCCACGAGCAGCATGAGGCCCACCTCGCGCCCGTCGAGCCGAAAGCGCAAGCCCATGACCTGT
>JADZBY010000506.1 GCA_020851855.1 Anaerolineae bacterium | reverse complement strand
CCTCTCCCTCATGGAGAGGGGTGCGGAAACCCAGGATTCCCGCTTTTTCTCCCCTCTCGCCCACCGGGAGAGAGGGGCCGGGGGAGTGAGGGTCAACACGAAAACGGGCTTTGCAGACACACCCTAGTACCCCGACAAGGAAAGAACACCCCCTAACCCTGCCCTTCCCCCCATCAAGAGGGGAAGGGAAAAGCCGGCTCTGGAAGCCCCCTCACTCTTCATGGGGGAGGGGTTGGGGTGGGGGAAACACGCCTGAATCCTCACCAAGTGGATGGACGAGAGGCTATCGTGAACTCTGAGCCTCACCCCCTGGCCCCCTCTCCACGCGGAGTACCGCGTAGAGAGGGGGAACGGCGCGGCGGCAGAGCCGGCGATCTCCCCTCTCTATGACTGCCGGGGTCCCCGCTGGGGTGGCAGTCGTGGAGAGGGGCCGGGGGTGAGGTTCTCTCCGCATTTTCAGATACCCGCTACGCCAGCGGCAGGCGGATGGTGAACGTCGCGCCCTGACCGGCGACGCTCTCGGCGCTGATCGCGCCGCCGTGCATCTCGACCAACTGGCGGGCGATGCTCAGGCCCAGGCCGCTGCCCTCGTCGCGGTACGCGCTGCGGCGGCGCGCCGGATCGACGCGGTAGAAGCGGTCGAAGATGTGCGGCAGGTCGGCGGGCGGAATGCCTTCGCCGTCGTCCGTCACCTGGATGAGCAGCGCGTTCGGCTTGGCGCACGCCTGCACGGCGATGCGCCCGCCTTCGCGCGTGTGGCGGATGGCGTTGTCGATCAGGTTGCCGAGCACCTGCCGCATCCGGCCCGGATCGATTTCCAGCGTGGGCAGCGTGTCGGGCGCGTCCAGCGTCAGCGTGCGGCGGTCCTCGTCGGCCATCGTCTGCCAGAAATCGACCACACCGGCAAGGAAACTGCGCATCTCGACGCGCTCCGGCTGCAGGCGCAACTGGTCGGCGTCCATCAGGGACAGCGTGCGCAGGTCGTCAACGAGGCGCTGGAGCCAGTGAATCTCTTCGCGCAGGCTGGCGGTGGCCTGTTCGGGCGTCTGGAAGCCGGCCTCGATGGCCTCGACTTCAAGGGCCATGGCGCTGAGCGGCGTGCGCAGGTCATGGGCCACGTCGGCCACCATCTGGCGGTTCAGCTGTTGCTGGCGCGTGATTTCGGCGGCCATGTGGTTGAAAGCGTGCGTCAATTCCCCAAACTCGTTGCGCGCCCGCACGGCAAGCGGGCCGATCCATTTGCCCGTCGCAAGCTGCCGCGCGCCCTTGATCAGGTCGCGGACCGGCGCGCTGACCTGCCACGACATCCACAGGCCGAGCGCCGACGCCAGCCCGACCGACACCAATCCGGACAGCAACAGCGCCGAATTGACCTTGTTCAACAGGTCTTGCTGGGCCTCGTTGAGCGTGCCGAGCACCGTGCCCGCGATCAACCGCCCGACGACGCGGTTTTCGAAGTAGATCGGCACGCTGACCGCCAGCGCGTCGCTGCCAAGCTGCTGGCTGAGGCCCTCGCCGCCCGTGCTGGCCAGGATCAGGCCGTCGGCGTCGGTCAGGATCATGGCTTCGGGAGAGGCCATCTCACGCAGAGCGCGCAAGGTGAAGGGCGTCGCGGCGACGCCGTCCTCGCCATCGTCCGCCGCGCCCGCGCCATCCTGGTTCTGTTGCGTTTGGCCCTGCTGTCGCCCGCGACCCATGCCCTGTGTGATCATGGAACGCGGCACGTTCAGCAAATTGGGCGCAAGATCGGCCATCGCGCCGCGCATCACGAGCGGCAGGCAGCCGATCATGCCGTCCGCCCCGACGAGCAGCAGCGCGTCCTGGGCCGAACCGCCCTGTGGCGGCGGCGCAGACACCAGGAACGTGCCAAGCGGCGCTTGAAAGGCGTCGGCCAGCCCATCCCACGAGCCGTGTGCGGCGTAATAGCCTGCAAAACACGGCGCGACGGATTGCACCCGCTGGCGCGCATCCTCGGCGACGAGCAGCGTCAGCCCTTGTTCGGCCACGCCGCGCGTGATCAGCCCGACCAGGATCACCGGCACGAGCACGAGCACCAGCGCGCCCAGGAGCAACTGCGTGCGAAAGCGCCTCATCCGGCGGGGGCCTCTTCTGCTTCGGCAAAGCGATAGCCGATGCCGAACACGGTCAGGATGAACAGCGGGTTTTGCGGGTCCGTCTCGATTTTGCGCCGCAAATTGCGGATGTGCACGTCGACCGTGCGCTCGTAGCCGGTGTAATCGTAGCCCAGCGCTTCGGCAATGAGCCGCTCGCGCGTGAAGGGGATGCCCGGCTGGCTCATGAGCGTTTGCAGGATGGCGAACTCGGTCGGCGTGAGGTTGACCAGCTCGCCGTTGAGAAACACCTGGTGTTTGGCCGGGTCAAGGCTGAGCGGACCGTGCACGAGCACCTTCGGCGACTGGCTCAATTTGCCGCTGGCCCGGCGCAACAGGGCGCGGATGCGGGCGACGACTTCGCGCGGGCTGAACGGCTTCGTAATGTAGTCGTCGGCCCCGATCTCCAGCCCGATCAGGCGGTCTGCCTCTTCGACGCGCGCCGTCAGCATGATGATGAAGGCGTCCGAGCGCTGGCGGATGGCCTGACACACGTCCAGCCCATCCATATCGGGCAGCATCAGGTCGAGGATGATCACGTCGGGCGACTCGGTACGCGCCAGATGCAGGCCGGTCTTGCCGTCATACGCCGCCAGCACCTCGAAATTGGCCTGCTGGAGAAAGGCGCTCAGCCAGTGGACAATTTTGGCCTGGTCTTCAATGATCAGGACGCGCGTTGGCCCCTGCATCCTACCCCCCACGATACCTGTTCCGGTGATATGGCAATTGGGCGCGGTTTCCGCCGCGCCCAATGCATCCTACTGACGACCCTTGACGATCATTTTAACCGATTCGGGGGTGCCGAGCGCTGCTACCGCCCACGCTGACCGCGGCCACCCATCATACCGCCCAGGTGATCGCGGAGCCGGTCCATCATACCGCCCATCATGCCGCCCAGGCCGGGCATATCGTCATCCGCCATCCCGAAGGCGAAGCCCATGCCGCCGCGACCGCCAGAACGGGAGATTTCCATCAGCACGCGGTTGAGCACGCCTGCTTTGGCCGATTCGGCGTTCACCTGCGAGATCAGGCCCTCGCTGAGCGCCGTATCAATGGCCGACTCGTGGGCCGCCACCAGCGCATCGGTCACCGCCTGCAGGCCGCCGTCGGTCTGCGAGGCGACTTCCGCGATGGTATCGCCGTTCAGGACCGACTTCACGAGGTCCGTGCAGGACATGTTCAGCGCCGTCGCCGCGACCTGGAAGGTATTCACCTGCTGGCCGAGGCCAAAGCCAAAGCCGCCAACGCCGAAACCGAAGCGACCCATCAGGCCCGGCCCGAAGCCAAGCATCAGGTCTTCCAGCCCTTCGGGCACGTGAATCTGGAGCCGGAAGGGGCGAACATCCGTTGAGTCGTCGTCCGAGTCGTCATCGGTGCTCGGCTGGCCGGCACGGTTCTGCAAGCCGGGCGCGATGGTCAGCGTGCCGTTTTCGAGCAGGTCCTTGAGCGCCTGGCCCTCGTCCTCGGTCAGCAGTCCCGCCGTCACCGCCGCGTCAATGTCCGCGATACGGGCCGTCTTGACAGCATCCTGTACGGCGGAAAGCTCCACGCCGTTCTGCTCGGCCAGCGCCGAGATGGACGTGCCGCCCGCCAGCGCCTTGCGCAGGTCGGTGGCGGTGATGCCGAGCGCATTGGCGACGAGGGTAGCGTAATCGGTGGTGCTGCACGCTTCCACCACCCAGAAATTGGTCCCAAAGCCCACGCCGGACGTGGTGGTCGTGCCAGAGCCGACTGGCCCCTGAGCCAGGGTCGGCGTCACCAGCGCGAAGGCCGAGACGGCCAGCGCCACAGCAGCAACGGAATAAAGGACCTTACGCATGTTCATTGGCTGATCTCCATTCTCGTATCAACGAACTGCCCTCTATGCTAAAGGCAGGTTATGAAGAAGGGCTGAAGATCGTGTGCAGATGCGTTGCAGGTTTTCTGAGGGGTAAAACCATGCCGGGCGCGTCGCGACGCGCCCCTACACGGCGTGGGGGTGGGAGGTGACATCGTGTGCTGACGTTGCAGGCTTGCGTCGGGGCAGGTGGAATGCCGGGCGCGTCGCGACGCGCCCCTACACGGCGTGGGGGTGTAGGGGCGGCTCGCGCGCCGCCCGGACAGGCGCTAACGTCAACCACGCCCACGAAACAGGTAGATCAGCATCAGGACCGCTGCAACGCCGAAGCCGATGGCCGCCAGCGTGCGCTCTCCCGCCAGATAAAGCATCGTCGTGGACAGGATAACCGCCGCGAGCAGGATGCCGGTCGAGATGTGGCTCACCGTGCGCTCGATACGCCTCACACGCTTGTCAAGTTCGCTGGATGGGTCGATGCGCACCACCAGATCGCCGCGCTCGGCCCGGTCCAGCACCGACTCGGCCAGGCTGGGCAGGCGGTACGCCCGCGCAAACGTCCGGCGGGCGGTTTGCAGCGCCGTATCGATCAGCAAGCCCGCCGGGCCGCCCCGCAGGCGTTCCAGAAGGTTGCTGCCTTCGGCGGCCTTCGCCCCGTCCTGGCGCAAGATGCGCTCGACAAAGGGCTGAATCTCTTTCCACGGGTCAAAGCGTGGATCGAGGCCGGTGCACATGCCACTCAGGATGGCGACGGTGCGGCCCAGGTAGATGAAGTCCTGCGGCATCTGGAAGGGCATGGCCAGCAGCAGGTCGCTGAACTCGCGCGCCACGTCGGTCACCTCGTCAAAGGGCAGACTGGCCAGCTCGTTCATGTTCAGGCCCCAGACCTTGTCGAACACGGCGCGCGTCGCCGCTTCGAGCCGGGCCGTGTCCGCGCCGGGCATGAGCACGCCGAGCTTCTGGTAGCTCTCCACCATGCCGCGCGCGTCCTGGGTGATGACGGCGATGAGCGTATCGCGCAGCCCGGCCATGATGTCCGGCGTGACGCGGCCCGTCATGCCGAAGTCCACGAAGATCAGGTAGAACGGTTTCGATACGCCGTTGCGTCCGCCGTTCTTGGCCCCATTTGCGCCGTTCGTGCCGTTCTGCCCGTTTTTCGAAAGCGCCGCCTCGCCCGACTCTGGCAGCGGATAGACGAACAGGTTGCCGGGGTGTGGGTCAGCATGGAAGAAGCCGTAGTCGAAGATCTGCTCCAGGTAACAATCCAAGAGCCGCCGCGCCACGTCCAGCCGGTTGATGCCCGCCGCATCGAGCGCGGCATAGTCGTTGATCTTGATGGCCGTCACGTCTTCGAGCGTCAGCACGAGATGCGTGGTGTGCTCCAGGTAGACGCCGGGCACGTAAATGCCCAGGTCATCCGCGAACATGGAGTTGAAGCGCAGGGCGTTGTCGGCTTCCTTGCGGTAATCGAGTTCTTCCCACAAGACACGGCTGAACTCGTCCAGCAGGGCGGGCACGTCGGCGCGGTCGCGCACGAGGCGGAAGTGCATGACGAAGCGCGCCACGACGCCCAACGCGGCCAGATCGGTCTGCACGATGTCGGTGAT
>JADZBY010000505.1 GCA_020851855.1 Anaerolineae bacterium | reverse complement strand
TGAGCAGAAAATAGTGGTTCTTGCGCTTCGACATGCGAGTTGGTTCTCACCGCGCTCTATCCAATGGGAAAGCCCAGTGTAGCGGATCGGCGCGCCGCTGTACAGGGCGGAAGCGCATGACGGTCCCTACACGACGCGCCGTAGGGACCTGGCAATTTTGACAAACCCTGGTCACTTGCTCTAAAATGTACAAACAATGTCGTGTTTATCCCTGAACTGACGATTCTCCGGGCCGAATCTCGCACCATCCGAGGCGTAGAATCGCGCGTCCAGGCGTGGCACAAGCTCTTTCACTCTCATCGTTGCGGGGTGGCAGCTTCCCGGCTGCCTGTGGAGGAACTGCATGACGTCGCAGGGCACCAGTTTTGCACAAGGCTTCCTTGAACAGATCAAGAGTTGGAAACCGGAATATCGCGCCGTTGACGTGGGCCGCGTCATGGAAGTCGGTGACGGCATCGCGCGCGTCAGCGGGCTGCCCATGATCAAGTACAGCGAGCTGGTCGAGTTCGCGGACGGCACGCTGGGCATGGCCTTCAACCTGGAACAGGACGTGGTCGGCGTGATCATCATGGGCGATTACACCGGCATCCGCGAGGGCGACGAGGTGCGCGGCACGGGCCGCATCGCCTCGGTCCCGGTTGGCAAGGGCATCGTGGGCCGCGTGGTGAACGCGCTCGGCCTGCCCATCGACGGCAAAGGCCCGATTCCCGCCGCCGAGTATTACAACATCGAGCGCATCGCGCCCGGCGTCATCGAGCGGAAGGACGTGGACACGCCGGTTCAGACCGGCATCCTGTCCATCGACTCGATGTTCCCCATCGGACGCGGCCAGCGTGAGTTGATCATCGGCGACCGCCAGACGGGCAAGACGGCGCTGGCGCTCGACACGATCATCAACCAGCGCGGGCAGAACATGTACTGCATCTACGTGGCTATCGGGCAGAAAGAAGCCCAGATCGCCGCGACGCGCGCCGTCCTGGAGCGCTTCGGCGCGATGGACTACACGACCATCGTGGTCGCTTCGGCGTCGGACCCGGCTTCGCTGCAATACATCGCGCCCTATTCCGGCGCGGCGATGGGCGAGTGGTTCATGGAGAACGGCATGGACGCGCTGATCGTCTATGACGACCTCTCCAAGCACGCCTGGGCGTACCGGCAGGTGTCGCTGCTGATGCGCCGCCCGCCGGGCCGCGAAGCGTATCCGGGCGACGTGTTCTACCTGCACAGCCGCCTTCTGGAGCGCGCCGCGCGCCTTGCCGAAAACCGCGGCGGCGGCAGCCTGACCGCGCTGCCCATCATCGAGACGCTGCTGGGCGACGTGTCGGCGTACATTCCCACGAACGTGATCAGCATCACCGACGGCCAGCTGTACCTTGAGGCGGACCTGTTCAACGCCGGCCAGCGCCCGGCCATCAACGTGGGTATCTCCGTCAGCCGCGTGGGCGGCGACGCCCAGCGCCGGGCCATGCGCAAGGTCGGTGGCCGTCTGAAGCTGGAACTGTCCCAGTTCCGCGCGCTGGCCGCCTTTGCCCAGTTCGGCGGCGGCGACCTGGACAAGGCCACGCAGCAGCAATTGGACCGTGGTATGCGCCTCACCGAGCTGCTCAAGCAGCCGCAGTACGCGCCCTACCCGCTCGAAGAGCAGATCGCGCTCATCTTCGCCGGCACGCGCGGTTACCTCGACCCGATCCCGGTCGATCAGGTCCGCCCGTGGCGCGAGGCGTTCCTGCGCGCATTCCGCACGCAGTACCCGCAGTTTGCGCAGGCGCTCTATGACCCGGCCAACAGGTTCGACCTGACCGACGACATGGAGAAGATGCTGGTACAGGCGCTCACCGACTTCAACCAGACCTGGCTGCAGAGCCAGCAAGCCTGATCGGCGCGGACGCCATGAGCCGAGAGGATTAGACGATGGCGACTCCACGTGAGATCAAACGACGCATACGCAGCGTCAAGAACATCCGCCAGATCACGATGGCGCTCGAGGCCGTCTCGGCGTCCCGTGTGCGGCGCGCCACCGCCGATGCGCTCCGGGCGCGCGCCTATGCCAACCTGTCGATGGAGATGCTGGTGAACATCGCCACGGCCATCGGTACGTCCGGGCAAAGCCACCCGCTGCTGTCGCAACGCAGCCAGGTCAAGACGATCTCGGTCGTGCTCGTCACCAGCGACCGCGGCCTGTCCGGCGCGTACAACGCGAACATCATCCGCGTGGCGCGGCAGTTCACCGAGCGCTATGGCAAGCCGGTGCGCTGGATCGCGGTGGGCCGCAAAGGGCGCGACATGCTGTTCCGGATGCGCCAGAACATCGTGGCCGAGTTCACCGGGCTGCCGCCGTGGTGGTCGATCTCCCACGTCCGGCCCATCGTGCGCGTCGTGCAGGATGAATTTCTGGGCGGCTACAGCGATGAGGTGTTCGTCGCCTACACGGACTTCGTGAACACGCTGACGCAGCGGCCACGCCTGCAGCGCTTCCTGCCGCTGGCCGCCGATGACATGACGCAGCTTGAGCACCTCGACTTCGTGAAACTGCGCGAACGGCCCGCCGTAACGGTGGCGGATTACATCTACGAGCCGAACGCCTCGGCCATTTTGGACGAGATCGTGCCCAAGTTCGTGGAAAACATCCTGTTCGAGCTTCTGTTGGAGAGCGCGGCGAGTGAGCACAGCGCCCGCATGGTCGCCATGCGCAACGCCTCGGAGAACGCCAAGGCGCTCTCCGACGATCTCCAGCTTTCCTACAACAAAGCGCGGCAGGCGGCCATCACGGGCGAGATTCTCGACATCGTGGGCGGCGTTGAGGCGATGGGCAAGCGCCGGGAGAGCCACAGCCGACCGCGCGCGGGCGTCGAGCCGAACGGGGCCTACGAGACGGAGCGGGCGCAGATGCCCGTCGAGGAGTCCTGAAATAGGCGCGGCCCGGCGGCTTGGCATTCCGGTCGCCGGGCGCGTGGTGAGTGCATTCGCAACTGAGCCTGTACAACCAGCCACCTGGTATGGGGTGAATACACAACGATGAGCGAGACAAGGCAGGAAACTCGGGGCAAGATTGCCCAAATCCTCGGCGCGGTGATCGACGTGCAATTCCCGCCCGATGCGCCACTACCGGAGATTTACGACGCCGTGCGCGTGCCGCTGCCGCAGGGCGACGACCTGATCCTCGAAGTCCAGTTGCACCTGGGCGGCGGGCGGGTGCGCTGCGTCGCGATGGACGCCACCGAGGGCCTGTGGCGCGGCATGGACGCTTTTGCCACGGGCAGCCCGATCATGGTCCCGGTTGGCCCGGCGTCGCTGGGGCGGCTGTTCAACGTGCTGGGCCGGCCCATTGACCAGCTTGGCGAGGTCAAGTCGGACATCTACTACCCGATTCACCGCGCCAAGCCGACCTTCGAAGAGCTGACGGCCACGCCCGAAATCTTCGAGACGGGCGTGAAGGTCTTCGACCTGATCGCGCCCTTCACCAAGGGCGGCAAGATGGGCATCTTCGGCGGCGCGGGAACCGGCAAGACCATCACCATTGCCGAGCTGATCCGCTCCGTGGCGAAGGAGCACAGCGGCTATTCCGTCTTCGCGGGCGTCGGCGAGCGCACCCGCGAGGGCACGCAGCTTTACTACGAGATGAAGGACTCCTATCAGGTCATCGACAGCACGGTGATGGTCTTCGGGCAGATGAACGAGCCGCCCGGCGTGCGTCTGCGCGTAGCGCTCACCGGTCTGGCGCAGGCCGAATACTGGCGCGACCAGGGCAAAGACGTGCTGCTCTTCATCGACAACATCTTCCGCTTCAGCCTGAGCGGCTCGGAAGTGTCGGCGCTCTTGGGCCGTATGCCGTCTGCGGTGGGTTACCAGCCCACGCTGGCCAATGAGATGGGCGACTTGCAGGAGCGCATCGCTTCGACCAAGACCGGCTCGATCACGTCGATGCAGGCCGTGTACGTGCCCGCCGACGACTACTCGGACCCGGCCCCGGTGGCCACCTTCGTGCACCTGAACGGGACCATCGCCCTGGAGCGTGAGCTGGCGGCGCAAGGCCTGTATCCCGCCGTGGACCCGCTGGCGAGCAACAGTCGCCTTCTGGACCCGCAGATCGTGGGCGAGGAGCACTACAACACGGCCCGCGAAGTGCAGCGCGTGCTCCAGCGTTACAAGGACCTGCAAGACATCATCGCCATCCTGGGCATCGACGAGCTATCGGCGGATGACAAGGCGCTCGTAGCGCGCGCCCGCCGCATCCAGCGCTTCCTGACGCAGCCCATGTTTGTGGCGGAGCGCTTCACCGGGCGTGAGGGCCGTTACGTGCCGATTAAGGACACTATTCGCGGCTTCCGCATGATCCTCGACGGCGAGATGGACCACATCCCGGAGCAGATGTTCTACATGGCCGGGCCGATTGAGGACGTTCTGCAGCGCTACGACGACGCCAAGGCGAAGGGCGAGCTATAAGGCAGGCGGGCGCGCGCCGCTGCCAGAAAGGAATCGTCCCTATGCCCATGCGAGTTGACATCGTGACGCAGGAAGGGCCGCTCTTCAGCGAAGAAGCCGCCGACATGGTCGTGCTGCCCGGCACGGACGGCCAGATGGGCATCCGGCCACGCCACGCCGCGCTGCTGACCACGCTGGCCTTCGGGGAGCTGATCGTGCGCAAGGGGCAGGCCGAAGAGAGCTTCATCGTGTACGGCGGCGTGGCCGAAGTACGCCCCGACCGCGTGATCGTGCTGGCCGACACCGCCGAGTCGACGTATGCCATCGACGTGGAAGCGGCCCACCAGGCCCGCGAGAACGCGGAGCGCATCATGCGCGAGGGCGTGCCGCCGGATAAGTCGGCCATCGTGATGCAGGAATTGCGCCGCGCCACGCTCCAGGAAGACCTGGCGCGCAAGGTGATGAGCCGCGCCAACGCCGCCATCCGCATCCGCACGATTGAGGATTAGTAGCGACGGCCCAGGGCTGAAGCCGCTGGGCTGAATGTACAAAGCCCTTCGGGCTGGAGTTGTGTCTTCAGCCCGAAGGGCTTCGTGTTTTTAGCCCGGTCCCTTCAGGGCCGGGCATTCTTCCTGCACGTGGGGCGGTCTTTCCACAACCCATGCGCCCATCCTCGCCTTTTATCCTCTTCATCTTCATTTCACCGCCATCCTCAAGTACAATAACGAGACGTTCGTTTTCCGGCGATTGAGGGGACCGCCTGCCATGTTTCCGAACAAAGCCATCTATCTGGACCATGCCGCCACCACGCCCACCGATCCGCAAGTCGTTGAGGCGATGCTGCCGTTTTTTAGCGAGGTGTACGGCAATCCGTCCTCATCGCATTCGTTCGGGCGCAAGGCGGGCAACGCGGTGGAAAACGCGCGTGGGACGCTGGCGAAGCTGCTCAACTGCTCCCGGCGCGAGCTGATCTTCACCAGCTGCGGCACGGAGAGCGACAACATGGCGTTGCGCGGCGCGGTGATGGCGGCGGGCGGGCCGTGCCACATCCTGACGGCGCACACCGAGCACCACGCCGTCAGCGTCACGGCGGAACAGCTTGAAAGCCTGGGCAACCGGGTGCACGTGACGTGGCTGCCCGTCGATCACGAAGGCCGCGTCACGCCGGACGTACTCGATGCGGCGCTGCGTGAGACGCGCGACGGCGAACGGGCCATCGTCAGCCTGATGTACGCCAATAACGAGGTCGGGACAATCCAGCCCGTGCGCGAGCTGGCGACCGTGGCCCGTGTGCGCGGCGCGTTGTTTCATTGCGATTCGGTGCAGGCGGCGGGCCAGCTTTCGCTGGATGTGCAGGCGCTCGGCGTCGATACGCTGGCCCTTTCGGCGCACAAATTCTACGGGCCAAAGGGCGTCGGGCTGCTGTACGTGCGCGATGGTGTGCAGCTTGTGCCCGCACAGACCGGCGGCAGTCAGGAAGCGTCGCGGCGGGCCGGGACGCACAACGTGCCGCTCATCGTGGGCATGGCCAGGGCGCTGGAACTGGCCTACGCCGACCACGAGGCGCGCGTGGCCGAATACCGCCGCCTGCGCGACACGCTGATCGAGGGCGTGTTGCGCATTCCGGGCGCGCACCTGACCGGTGCACCGGGTGATGGCCGCCTGCCGAACCATGCCAGTTTCGTGTTCGAGGGCATCGAGTCGAATATGCTGCTCATGCACCTGGACATGGCCGGGATCGCGGGCAGCAGCGGCTCGGCGTGTAATACCGGCAACCCGAAGCCGTCCGAGGTGCTCAGCGCGATGGGCTACCCGGACGATCTGGCGCTGGGCAGCCTGCGCCTGACGGTCGGCAAGCAGACCAGCGAGGACGACATTCGGCGCGTCCTGGATGTGCTGCCGGAAGCGGTGGCCAAAGTGCGCGAGGTGCGGGCG
>JADZBY010000504.1 GCA_020851855.1 Anaerolineae bacterium | reverse complement strand
GCAACGCCGCGGCCTGTCTGCCCAGCCCCTGCAGAGCCAGGGCGCGCAATGCATCTGTCTCCATCCGGTCGCGCCGCCGCCCCAAGCGTTCCGCGACCGCAGCCAGCCCTTCCAGCGCCGCCAGCGCACGCTCCGGCTGGCCGTGCGCCAGCCAGACTCGCGCCAGCGTCACGTCTTCGTAGCTGCGCATAAATTCTACAGGCGCGGTGCGCGTGTAGTACTCTGCCCACGCCAGCGCTTCGGGCAGAAGACGCTGCCGCAGCGACAGGCGCGCCCTCGCCGCGCCGATGAGCGAGTCCAGCACCTGGCTGCGAAACGCAGAAGCGGCTTGCTCACTCTGCCGAATGAAGGCGTGGGCCTCGGACATGTTGCCCCGCTGCGCCACAACGTCTGCCAGGAGCACCGAGGCATACCAGACAGTATCCAGGATGTTGCCCTGGCGCGCCAGATCAAGCGCCTCGCGCAGCAACGCCTCGGCGCGACCCCGATCATCACGGTCAAGCGCGACCGACGCCAGCGGGATGAGCAAGGCGCTCAACGGGGCGATTTTCTCTGTCTGCGCGTCCAGAAACGCCTCACAGCGGGCCTCGGCCTCTGACCACTGGCCGGTCAGGATGGCGATGTGCGCCAGATACGCTTCGGCGTCAATGGTCAGGTAGGCGTGACCGATGCCCATCGCCAGAGTCAGCGCTTCGCCATACGCTTCTCGCGCCGCTTGGAGATCGCCGTGCAGGAAGTGCAGGTAGCCCGCCGTGTTGGCCAGACGCACCCTTCCCAGCGGATCGAGGGCGGCGCGATAGGGTTGTGCCTGTGCGACGAGGTCCAGCCCCTCGTTGACCGCGCCGCGATACCCGGCCAGCGTCGCCCGGTAATTGAGCGCAATCGCCCGCAAGGGCCTGGCAGCTTCGGCGTCGCCCAGCCCGTCGAGGATGCGCACGGCGCGCCGCACGTAGCTTTCCGACTGCTCAATGTCACCGATCAGGTACAGGGCGCGCGAGAAGTACAGGCACAGGCGGGGATGATGATCCAACGCGGCGTCCGGAAAGGCGCGCAGCCAGCTGACGATTGTCACGATCTCGCCTCGTGAGCTGAGCGACTCCCAGGCGCGCGTCTCGATGAGGTCTGCCGTGTACGCATAATCCTCGCTCAAGAGGGCGTGCTCCACAGCGTCGGCCAGGTCGCCATGCAGCGTGTACCAATCGGATGCGGCTCGATGCTGGGCCTTGAAGCGCGACGGGTCTTCAGTCCGAAGGCGCTGGCGCAGGTAGTCTTCGACCAGGTGGTGATAGCGGTACACGGGCGCATCATCCGTCAAGGGGATGATGAACAGGTGCGCTCGCGCAAGCGAGTCGAGAATCCGGGGGCCGTCGACGCCGTTCAGCGCCGTGCACAGCGCAGGCGTGAGGACATTGAGCACGCTGGTATCCAGCAAAAACCGCCGCGCCTCGGCAGTCTGCTGCTCGAAGACCTCGTCGGCGAAGTAGTCGAGGATATAGCGCTGGGCGGTCGAATACCGTTGCAGTGCGCGGTCAATCGCCGCGTCATTCAGGCGACCGGCCCCGCCGTCGAGCGCCAGAGTCACCAGCCGCAGCGCCGCCGCCCAGCCTTCGGTCAATTGGTCGATTTGTCCGAGGCGCTTCTCCGAGGGGGCCAGACGCAACGTTCTGAGAAACAGCTGCGCGATTTCGGCAGGCCGGAAGCGCAGGTCGGCGGCGCGCAGCTCGACCACCTGCCCTCGCGCCCGCAATCGTGGAAGCTGCACGGGCGGGTCGGCGCGAGCGCCGATTCCCACCCGAACGTTTTCGGGCAGGTGCTCCAGCATCATGCTCAGCGCCGTATGTATCTCTACCGCGTGGATCTGGTGGAAATCGTCAAGGATGAGCAGGCAGGGCGACGCGAACCGGGCAAGGCGATTGAGCAGATCGGCTATCACATCGCCCAGGTTCAGCGAGCGACCTGCGCCCGCGAACACGTCCGGCAGGGCGACGCGCGCCGCCTCAACCAGGTGCGCCGTGAAGCGTGCGGGATCGTTGTCCTGGCTGTCCAGGGCATACCACAGGACTGCCGCGCCGTTTCCTTTCATGTAATGCGCCCATTCGAGCAGGCAAGACGACTTTCCAAATCCGGCGGGCGCGGCGATGAGCGCCAGGCGTGCATCCGGGCGCTGTTCGATAGCCTCAAGCAGGCGAGGGCGTGAAATGTGCGTGCTATGAAGCGGGGGCAGCCTGACTTTTGTCTGGAGCGGGTAGTCTGTCATAGGTCGGCCATAAGCGGTAGTCGCGGCAAGGTCGGCAGAGTATACCCACTCTTGCGCCGCTGCTGGTCACGCGCATTCGGTTTCCAGGGCTACCGCGTCAAAGTACCCTCGCCCGGTTTTTTGGAGCAATTGCCCTACGCGCCCTCACTCGGCGCTTGACATCCCGGCCTCTTCCTCACTATAATTGAGCCAATGTCTCAATAACGTTCGCAATTCAGGGCGAAAGGAACGCACGATGAATCGATCCGTGCGCTTGATACTGACCGCACTGCTGCTGTTTTCGGCGGCTTCTGCACTCCCGGCGCGCGCCCAGGACGAGCCAGCCGCGCTCAACGCCGTGGCCACCTTCAGCGTGCTCGGCGATTTCGTCGCACAGGTTGGCGGCGAGCGCGTGAACCTGACCACGCTCGTCCCGGCGGGCGGCGATCCGCACACCTTCGAGCCAAGCCCGGCGGACAGCGTGGCGCTGGCCGACGCCGACCTGATCTTCGAGATCGGGCTGGGCTTTGAGACGTGGCTGGACGACATGGTCAGCGCATCCGGCACAGGGGCCAGGCGCGTGGTGCTCACCGACGGCCTCGATCTCTTGCCCGCCACGCCGCACGAGGGCGGAGACGAGGACCACGCCGGCGAGGACTACGATCCGCATGTCTGGCTTGACCCGCAGCGCGTCATGATCATGATCGCGACAATCCGCGACGCCTTGATCGAGGCCGATCCAGAGGGCGAGGCCGTGTACCGCCTGAACGCGGAGAACTACGTGCGCGAGCTGGAGATGCTCGACGCCGAGCTTGAGGCCGCCTTTGCGCTCGTGCCAGAGCAGGACCGCCAGTTGATCACCTCACACGAGGCGTTTGCCTACCTGGGCGACCGCTACGGCTTCACGGTGGACAGCGTGCTGGGCATCACCACGGAGAGCGCCGATCCGCCCGCCGCCGCGCTGGCCGCCATCATCGACCGCATCCGCGCCGCGGGCGTCCCGGCGGTGTTCCCGGAAACCGCCGTGAATCCGAGCCTGATCGAGCAGATCGCCGCCGACGCGGGCGTGTCCGTTGGGCAGCCGCTCTTTGACGTGCTGGGCGAGCCGGAAAGCGATGGCGACACGTATCTGGCCATGATGCGCCACAACGCGCTGGCCATCGTGAGCGCGCTCGCGCCCGCTCAGTGAGTTGTTGAGCGCACGAGGCGACGATGAACGGGCCGCGTTTTCCCTATTCTGCCCGGCGCTATGCCGCACCCTTGCCGGATGCGCCCGCGCTGGAACTGCGCAACGTCAGCGTGATGCAGCCCGGCGGCGCGACGCTGGCGTTGCGCGGCGTCAGCCTCGCCGTGCCGGTCGGCGCGCGCATGGCGCTGGTCGGGCCAAACGGCGCGGGCAAATCGACGCTGCTCAAGGCGGTGGCCGGGCTGCTGCCTGTGCGCGAGGGCGAGATTCTCGTGTACGGGCGTCCGGTCGGGGCGTGCCATCACCGCGTGGCGTACCTGCCGCAGCGCGGCGAGATCGACTGGCGCTTCCCGGTCAGCGTGCGGCGGCTGGTCATGACCGGGCGCTATGTGCACTTCGGCTGGCTGCGCGGCCCACGCGACGCCGACCGGGCCGTTGTGAACCGCGTCATCCGCCAGCTTGGCCTGGAAGACCTTGCCGACCGGCAGATCGGTGAGCTATCCGGCGGGCAGCAGCAGCGCGCCCTGCTCGCCCGCGCCCTGGCCCAGGACGCCGACCTGATCTTGCTCGACGAGCCGCTCAACGCGGTGGACAATACGACGCGGGCGATGGTCGCGCAGGTGCTGATAGACCTGCATCAGCGCGGCAAGACGTTTGTCACGGCCACGCACGACCTGGGCCGCCTGGAAGCCGACTTTGACGACGCGCTGTACCTCGTGGAAGGGCGGCAGGTCGACGCGCCGCCCGGCGGATTCAGCGCCGGCCATGCCCATCCCCACGCCGAGCAGCATCCCGATCACGATCACGAAAGTGTGAACGCCGGCGCATGGACTTCCTGAACCCGCTCTTTGACCCGTTCATCCGCTTTTCCTTCATGCGCAACAGCCTGCTGGCCGTCGTGCTGGTCGGGCTGGTGTGCGCGCCCATCGGGACCTACGTCGTGCTGCGGCGCATGGCCTTCATCGGGGACGCGCTGGCGCACACCATCCTGCCGGGCATCATCGTGGCCTACCTGAACGGCGTCAACCTGTTCATCGGCGCGGTGCTGGCCGGGCTGGCGACGGCCTTCGGCATCGGCTGGCTGTCGCGGCGGCAGGCCGTTCGCGAGGACACGGCCATCGGCGTGATCTTCACCGCCATGTTCGCGCTCGGCATCCTGTTGATGAGCACCATGCGCTCGTTCCGCGACTTCACGCACATCCTGTTTGGCAATATCCTGGGCATCACGCCGGAAGACCTGCTGATGATGGCGCTGGTGGCCGTGATCGTGCTCGTGGCGCTGCTCCTGTTCCACAAAGAGCTGGAACTGACCTCGTTCGACCCGATGCACGCCGAAGTGATCGGCCTGCGCCCGGATTGGATTCGTTATGGGCTGCTGTTTTTGCTGGCGCTGAGCGTGGTGACGGCTATTCAGGCGGTCGGCGTGGTGCTGACCAGCGCGCTGCTGGTCACGCCGGCGGCGGCGGCGTCCATGCTCACCACGCGGCTGCCGCGCATGATGGCGCTGGCGGCGATCATTGCCATCGCGTCGGGCGTGATCGGGCTGTATGTGTCGTACCTGACCAATGTGGCGTCGGGCGCGGCGATTGTGTTGACCTGTACGGCGTTTTTCGGCGCGGCGTGGGCCGTGCAGGCCTTCCGCCGCCGGAAGGCGGCGCGTCGTCAATAGGGAAAGCGGGCGGCTCGCGAGCCGCATGGCGGCGGCACTGGCGGTGTTGACCGGCGCGGCGCGTCGTCAATAGAAAAAGCGGGCGGCTCGCGAGCCGCCCCTACGACACACATTGGCATCTATAGATGTAGCGCCAGTAGGGGCGCGTCGCGACGCGCCCGCTTCGGTTCATTCGCTGTCCCCGTCGTCGGAGCCGCCTTCGCCGCCGTCGTCCGGGCCGAGCAACACGAACAGGATCAGGCCGAAGGACGCCACGACGAAGCCGCCGATCAGGCCCGCCGTCTGCCACGAGCCGAGGAAGGGCCGCTGCACGGGCGGGATGGGCGGGTGCGAGCCGAAACCGAGGATATCCGCCAGCCCCGACGCCACGGCGATGACCAGGCCGGTCATGGACAGCCGCGCGCCGATTTGTTGGGCCAGATTGTGCCTGACGCCGGGATAGTACACGTTCTGGGCAAAGACGTACGCGCCGAAGAACAGCAAACTGAAGCCGATCAGCACGATGATGATCTGCAACAGGCCGATGCCGGGCAGCACTTCCAGGCCCACCACGCCCGGAAACAGCCCGATAAAAGCCACCACCGCGCCCAGGATGGCCGTGATGACGCCGGCCTGCGTGAGCTTGCCCATGACCCGACCTTACCTTATGCGGGCAGCGCGGCGCGCAAGATGCGCAAGAAATTCCCGCCCAGGATAGCAGTTATATCACTTTCCTCGAATCCACGCGCGCGCAGCAGCGGCGTCAGCAGCGCCAGGTCGGCCAGCGTATCGATCTCGGTGGGCGTGCGCTCCACGCCGAATCCGCCGTCGAAGTCGGTCCCGATGCCCACGTGGCGCGTGGAGCCGGTCACCTGACACACGTGATCGATGGCGTCCACCACGCGCGCGAGCGGCGTATCGCTCTTGCGGCTCGGCGCAGCGCCCCGGTCCCACAGGAAAGTGGTGTATGGCACGATGCCCATCACGCCGTCGCGCTCGGCAAGGCGGCGGATCATGTCGTCGCTCAGGTGGCGGTCGGTGTTGCAAAAGCGGCGCGGGTTGCTGTGACTGGCGATGAGCACACCCTCGTAGCGGTCCACGGCTTCCAGGAACGCCTCTTCGGCCATGTGGCTCAGGTCCAGGATCAGGCCCTCGTCGGCCATCACGTCGAGCAATTCGCGGCCCAGCGCGGTGAGCGGGCCGGGCATGTGCGTACCGCCGCTGTAGCGCGTCGCCGTCCAGGCCGGGCCGATGATGCGCACGCCACGCTCGGCCCATTCCGGCGTGTGGCGCGGCGTGATGATCGGGTCCGCGCCTTCCATGAGCATGACCAGCCCGACGCGGTGCTGCTCGAAATCCACGCCGTCGCGCCACGTGTCCAGGACGGCGTGTAGCTCGGCCTGCGTGCGCACCAGGGTGATGCGCTCGTTTTCATCGGCCAGCCGGTTATACACATCGATCTGGTCCTGGGCGAGCGCTTCGGCCTGTGCGGGCGTCTCATAGCTCTTGCTGCCCGCAAACGGCGCAGTGGCCGGGCTAACGTACAGCGTGGCGAAGATCAGCCCCACCCGGCCCAAAAGCGCTTCCGGCAACCCGGACAGGACCGTTCCGGCGCGCGCCGGCGCGTCGCTGCCGCTGGCGGCCTCATCCTGGCGTTTTCGGAGTGCGCTTTGTGTGAAATCGCGGCCAAAGGTGACGGTGTTCCAGGCGATGTCCTGGTGCGCATCCACGATGATGGTGGGATCAGGCGGTTGGGACTGGGCAGACACCCGGATACTCCTCGGTTGCGGTGGGAAGTGTGGGCTATGTTCAGGCTCAACAGGGTGTGTGTGTAAACCCTCACCCCCGGCCCCTCTCCCCTATGGAGAGGGGTGAAGAAACCAGGGATCTCCCCGATTTTCTCCCCTCTCGCCCTGAGGGAGAGAGGGGTCGGGGGAGTGAGGGTCAACAGGCTCAGCCGGCAGCGGCCTTGCTCTCGATGATGCCGCGAATCTGCGACAGCGACAGGGCGCTGGAACCGTCCGCCGCTTCCGGATAAACCTTCTGGCCATCCAGGTACACGGTCGGCGTCGAAGCGATGCCGCGCGCGTCGCGAACGGACGCCGCCGCGTTGAGCACGTCGGTAGTCGCCTGGTTGTCATAGCAGGCGTCAAAGGCGTTGCGGTCCAGGCCGAGCAGCTCGGCGGCGGAGCTGTGGCGGCGCGGCTCGTTGCTCTGCGTCGCCAGCCGGGCCTGCCAGTCGAAGAGCACGTCGTGCATCTCCCAGAACTTATCCTGCACGCCCGCGCAGACGGCGGCGCGCGCCATATTCGTCGACTCCCAGCTTCCGTAGTTGGTCAGCGGGATGTACACGAAGCGCAACTGGCCGGCCTGGATTTTGTCCAAAAGGCCCTTGAAGTAGTTGTCGTGGAACGAGCGGCACGCCGAGCACGAGAAGCTCGAAAACTCTTCCATCGTCACGGGCGCATCGGGATTGCCAATCGCGAAGAAGCCTTCGGGCGTCCGGGTGAACCATTCGTCAGGAATGGAGCCGTAATCTTGCTCGAAACGGCTGCTGACTTCGGGCGCGATCTCCGCCGTGATGGGGCGGGTGGTGGCGAGCAACACCAGCGCCACGACGCCAAGCGCCACCAGGCCAATGACGACCAGCAGCGTGACCTGCTGCTGTTTGCGGCGGCGTTCTGCCTCGGCGCGGCGGTCCTTCGCGGACTTCTTTACGGATGGTGCGGGAGCGGCTGCGGCACGTGCCTTCTGGTTAGCCATAACGCGACAATTCCTCAGTAGTGTTGCTGGGTAACGTTCCTCGGACGATGGATTGCACCACCTGGGTGGGTGATTCTAGTATAACCATGATCCATAGGCTGACGAGGGTTTGTTAATCGGATTCACAAGAATTGGGGTAGTGGCCGCCCGGTCGCTTCAGCGTCGGGCGGACCTGATGCGGCCGCAATCCATCCGGTGTGGTGCGTTTGCCCTGTTGGGCTGAGCACGACTCATTGCGCATCACCCGGCGCGGGCTATAATCGGCGGGAGTATTCGACCCTGGCCGAGCGCACGTCCACAGCGCGCCGCTCGAAGTGACGGACTGCTCGTGAATAAAAAGAACCCGCTCCCCTACGCCCTGTTTTTGATCGTGTTCCTCGTCGCCGCGTGCGGCGGCGCGCCCGCCAGCACTCCCACCCCGGCAGCCACGCCGACGCCGGACGTACCGCCCGCCCGCATGGCCAACCGCGATTGGCGGCCCGTGTACAAGACGGTGAGCGGCTTCGAGATGGTCGAGGTCCCGGCGGGCTGCATCACGCTCGGCACGGAAGAAGGCCGCCGCGACGAGCGCCCGCCGGCGGAGATATGCTTCAACCGCTTCTGGATCGACCGGCTTGAAGTGACGAACGCGCAGTACGGCTCGGAAGGCGCGTATCCCGGCCCGAAACGCCCCCGCGAAAACCTGACCTGGTTCGACGCGCGCGATTTCTGCGCCAAGCGCGGCGGACGGCTGCCCACCGAGGCCGAGTGGGAGTATGCAGCGCGCGGCCCCAGCGGCAACGTGTACCCGTGGGGCAACAACTTCAACCCCGACAACCTGAACTTCGACCAGAAATCGCTCGAAACGTCCGACGTGGGCAGTTTCCCGCTCGGATTCTCGTGGGTCGGCGCGCTGGACATGTCCGGCAACGTCTGGGAATGGACCAGCAGCATCTACCGCCCGTACCCGTATGACCCGGCGGACGGGCGCGAAGACCCGAACGACACGACATCACCGCGTGTGTTCCGGGGCGGCTGGCTGAGCAATATCGACGGCGGGACCAGCCCAATCCGGCGTTTCCGGCTGGAGCCGGGTGAGCGCGACTGGCGCATCGGCTTCCGCTGCGTGATGGATCAGGTTCCCGAATGACGACGCCCGCCCTGGATAGCGCACCGCCGCCTGCCGCGCCCGCACCCCAACCGGCGCGCAGACGCCGCCCGCTGCGCCGCCTGGGCCGCAACCTGGCGCTGGCGCTGTTCGGCGTGGCGCTGAGTTGGCTCTTGCTGGAAGCGCTGTTGCGCGTCACGTTCGACGTGCTGCCAGCGGGCATCCAGGGCGTGATCCAGCACGTGCGGCGCGTACCCTGGTCCGACGAGACGCTCATCCCCGTCTTCCCGTACATCATCGACCGCGATTTCCAGGCGCGCCTGCCCGTCGGGCTGAAGAACTACGCCGTGCACTGGAGCGATGCGAAGTTCACTTTCGACACCATCGCCATCTGGGACGGCCACCGCGCCGGATTGCGCACCGACCCGCCGCGCTGGCCGCTCGACATCCAGGTGTACGGCGACTCGTTCGCCATGTGCTGGACAGAAAAGGCCGATTGTTGGGTGCAACTTCTAGCGGGCGACGGCTGGCACGTGGTCAACGCGGGCAATCCGGGGACCGGGCCGGGTGGCCAGCTCAACCTGATGCGCGAGATTGCCGACCCGACCAAACCGGCGCTCATCATCTGGCAGTGGTTCACCAACGACGTGACCGACGATTATGATCTGGCGCGCATCCGGGGCGAGGTCGAAGAACTGCCCGGCGGCCCGCTGCCGGACCCGGCCAGGCTGCCGCGTGGGCTGGCGCAATATTCCGCCGTGCTGGCGCTGCTCGATAACTGGCTCGATCCGCCCAACCGGACCTCGCCCTACCGCCACTTCCAGGACGTGACCATCAACGGGCGGCGCATGACCATCCGCACCGACGAGTACCCGCACCTGCACTCGATGGAATACGCCAACAACGAGTACGGGCTACGAAAGAACCTGGAAAACCACGCGGCGGGCGAAGCGCTGGCCCAGGACACCGGCGCGCAAATGCTGATCGTGTTCGTCCCCAGCAAAGAGGAAGCCTACGCCGATCTGCTTGGCGAGCACCTGACGCCGGAGTACATCACGCAGATCGGTGACGCGCGCCGGGCGCTGATCGCGCAGTGCGAAGCCCAGGGCTGGCGCTGCCTGGACGCACTGCCCGCCCTGCAGGAAGCGGTGCGCAACGGCGAGACGGTGTATTACGCCTTCGACGCGCACCTCGACCCGTCCGGCAACCGGATTCTGGCCGATGTGGTGCGCCGCTACATCCTCGACAACGCCCTGATCCCGGCCCGCACGCCGGGGGAGTAGCCCTCACTCCCCTCGATACGCGGAGAACCACACGCCGTCGTCGGTCTGTTCCCACTGCTCGAACGCCTGGCGGTCGCCTTTCGGGGAAAAACCGAGCGCCCGGCTCCACAGGTGCACGTCGACCTGGTCCGGGCGGGCCTGCGTCAGCGTGAACAGGATGGCGCGGGCCATCATCTGGCGGCGCTCGTGCGGGGAAAGTTGCCCGGATGGCCGGTCCTGCGGGCGGCGGGCGCGCGCCTCGGCACAGCGGCGCACCGCCTCGGCGGCGTCCAGCGGCGACAGGCCCGCGCCCTCGTCCACCCAGGCGGCGACGACCTGCTCGGCGGTCGGGACCAGGCCGTCGAGCGCCGCCGCATCGCGCACCCAGAACAGGTACGTGTATGCCTTGCGCGACGGGCTGGCGTAACGGTCACGGATGCGCCCGGCCACGTGTGCAAGCGGGTCTGGCGGCTGGGCCGGGCGCGATTCCGAAGCAGGCGCGTTGTGGCTCACCAGCGCACGTACACCGGCGTGCCAATCTCCGCCCAGTTGAACAACCATTCCGCTTCCGGCGTGGGCAGGTTTACACAGCCGTGGCTCATCGGCGTGCCGAAATTGCTGTGCCAGTACGTGCCGTGCAGGCCGTAGTCACGGTAGAAGTACATCACGTAGGGCACGCCCGGCAGGTAATAGCCCGGCCCGCTCATCGTCTGGGACGAGTATTTGACGTACACGGCGAAGTCGCCGACCACGGTCGGGTGCGCCGCCACGCCGGTAGACACCGCCGAGCTTCGCAATAGCTGCCCATCCTGGTAGGCGTACACCATTTGCTCGCTCAAAATGACCAGCACCGACTTGCCGGCGCTATTGGGCGATGTGTGCGCGCCGGGGTTGGCCACGCCGGTCTGAATGTCCTCGTTGGGGATTTTCAGCACCATGCCTGCGTAAATCAGGTTCGGGTTCTGGATGCCGTTCGCCGCCGCGACGGTCGGCCACTGCAAGCCGTACAGGCGCGCAATCGTAGACAGGCCCTCGCCGCGCTGCACGACGTGGGTGCGTTCCGCGCCCGACGCGGCAGTCTGGGCGGCGGGCTGGGACGCCGGCACCGCCTGCACTGCCTGGGCGGGCGACTGGCCGGGGATGGCCAACTTCTGCCCGGCCCAGATGATGTTCGCATTGTAGATTCCATTGGCCGACATGAGCGCCTGGAGCGTCACGCCAAAGCGCAGCGCAATCCGATTCAACGTCTCACCGCGCTGCACGGTGTAATAGCCGTCCGCGCCCAGTGCGCTGGATGCCGACGAATCGACTGCCGGCGCGGCGGGCTGGGCCGGGGCCGCTGCGGCGTCCGCGACGGCGGGCGCAGGGCTGGCCGATGGGATGACCAGCACCTGACCGGCGAAAATCTGGCTTGGATTGGCAAGGCCGTTCGCCGCCGTCAGGGCATCGACGGAGACGCCATAGCGCAGGGCGATGCGGAACAGCGTTTCGCCCGGCGAGACGACGTGTTGAACGCCATCCTGGGCGCGAGCCGGCGCAGGGCTGGCCATCGCGAGCGTGAGCAGTGTCATGGCGAGCAGGGCATAAATCAGGCGGCGCGTCGTAGGCATGATTACTCCGGATGACTCCCCGGTCTTTCGTCGGTGCGCTTACGTTACAACGGAACGCGGCGCGCGTCAACGGGGGCGGCGCGCTTCCGGCGTTGGGTTGGAATGGGCGAGACGGGACGGGACGATGGCGGACAACGCAGGCGTTGTCCCTACAGGAATCTTGTAGGGACGAGGCCTGCCTCGTTCGCTGGACTCCTCGTCCGCTGGCCTGCCTCGTTCACCGCAGGATTTTTGCCCCTCGCCATGAGGGACAGGGGTTGGGGTGAGGGTCAAGGCAATCGCACAGAGACACCCTCACCCCGGCCCTACCGCCGTGCCGTTTCCCCCTCTCCACGCGGAGTACCGCGTGGAGAGGGGACCAGTGGGGTGAGGACCGGTTGCCTTTCGTGCCCAGGGCGGTAAGATCATGCCGTCTCAGGATGCCAGAAAGCCACGAGGGGCCAATGTCCCGCCTGATTCTCCACGATGCGACTCTGTACACGCCCGCCGG
>JADZBY010000503.1 GCA_020851855.1 Anaerolineae bacterium | reverse complement strand
CGGCTCCGCGACCAGTTCCCCGAGGCGCACTACGTCATCATTGGCGATGGTCCGTTGCGGCAGGACCTCGACGCGCGCATCGGCAGCCTGGGCCTGCGTGGTCGCGCGCATCTCGCCGGCTGGCGCAGCGACGCCGCCGCACTGATGCCTGCCTTTGACGTGTTCCTCATGCCGTCGGTCTGGGAAGGCTTCGGGCTGGTGGTGCTCGAAGCGATGGCGGCGCGCCTGCCGGTCATCGCCTCACGGGTCAGCGCGCTGCCGGAGATCGTCGTCCATGGCCAGACCGGCATCCTGACGCCGCCCGCCGACGCGCCCGCCCTGACCACTGCCCTGACGCGCCTGCTATCCGATCCTGCGCTGCGCCAAGCGATGGGCGACGCGGGCCGGGCGCGCTTGGAAAGCGATTTCAGCGTGGCGCAAATGATCGACTCCACGCTCGCCGTTTATCGGCGTTTCCCCTGACGCCCGGAGCACGTTTCCGACGATGAGTCACGCACCCACGCGCCGCCCGAAAGTTGTGAACGTCATCTCCCGGCTGAATATCGGGGGCATCTCGCCCTACGTCATCCCGCTGACCGGCTTGCTGCGCGAACGCGGGCTGGATAGCCGCCTTGTCGCGGGCAGTGTGGGCGAGCGCGAAGGCGACATGAGCTACCTCGCAGCGCAGGCGGGCGTCGACGTGCTCAGCGTGCCGAGCCTGGGCCGCGACATCTCGCCGCTGCGGGACATGGCCACCGTGCGCCGCCTTTATCGCCTGTTCCGGCGCGAACGCCCCGACGTGGTGCACACCCACACGGCCAAAGCGGGCTTTGCGGGCCGAATCGCGGCATGGCTGGCCCGCACGCCCGCCATCTTCCACACCTATCACGGCCACGTTTTCCACGGCTATTTCGGCCCGGCCAAAACGCGCTTCTACCTGGCCCTGGAGCAGTTCTGCGGCGCGCTCTCCACCCGCGTCCTGACCGTCAGCGACAACCTGAAGCGCGAGCTGGGCGGGGTGTACCACGTCGCGCGGCCCGAAAAGGTCGAGGTGCTGATCCCCGGCTATGACCTGAGCCAGTTATTGCCCATTCAGCGCGGAGCCAGCGACTTCCGGGAGCAGTTCGGCATCCCGAACGACGCGCCGCTGGTCGGCATCGTCGGGCGGCTCGTGCCGATCAAGAATCACGCCCTGTTCCTGGAAGCGGCGGCGCGCACGCGGCAGGCCATCCCCGGCGCACGTTTCGCCATCATCGGGGACGGCGAATTACGCCCGGCGGTCGAAGCGCAATCCGCCGCGCTCGGCCTGGGCGAATGTGTGCATTTCACGGGCTGGGTGCGCGATCTACCGGGCATCTACGGCGCGCTCGACGCCCTGGCGCTGTGTTCGAAGAACGAGGGGCTGCCCAGTTCGGTGATTGAAGCGTTGGTCACGGGCGTGCCTGTCGTCGCTACGGCAGTGGGCGGCGTGGTGGACATGCTGGCGGGCGGCTTGGGCGCGCTGACGACGCCCGGCGATGCGGATGCCCTGGCGGATGCCCTGATCGGCGTGCTTCGTGACTCCGCCGCCCGGACGCGCGCCGAAGCAGGCCGCGCCGCCGCCTTCGCCCTCTACGATATCCAACCCGCCGCCGCCCGCGCCGAGGCGTTCTACCGGCGATTCTGCGCGTAGAGAACCCTCACCCCAGCTCCTCTCCACGCCTGCCACCCCAGCGGGGACCCCGGCGGTCGTAGAGAGGGGAGTGTGCACGCCGTCTACCGCGCTTTTCCCCCTCTCTATGCGGTACTCCGCATGGAGAGGGGGTAGGGGGTGAGGCTCATAGTTCCTAACAGCTTCTAAAGAGTGAGGGGCTTCCAGAGCCGTTTCTTCCCTTCCCCTCTGCATGGGGGGGAAGGGCAGGGTTAGGGAGTGTTCTTGCCTTCGCGGTACTAGAACTTCCCCTGCAAGAACCAGATCGCCTCGGCCAGTTGCGGGTCATAGTCCGGGTTGGCGCGCGCCTGATCCTCGGTCCACGATACGTAGATGTCCGGGATGACGCCGATCTTGTCAATCGTCGTGCCGTCGGGCGCGTAGAAGCGCGACACCGTCACGCGCAGCCCGCCGCCGTTGCTCAGACCGCTGATCTGCTGCACAGAGCCTTTGCCAAACGACACTTCCCCGATGATCGTCGCCCGTCCGCGCGCCTGGAGCGCCCCGGCCACCAGTTCCGACGCGCTGGCGCTGCCCGCGTTGAGCAGCACCACCAGCGGCACATCCGGCGCAAGCGCATTGCCGGCGGCCTGGTGCTGAATCTCTTCCGAGCCGGGCCGGCTGCGCTGGATGATCAGCGTGCCTTTGGGCAAAAACTGGCTGGCCACGGCGAGCGCGGTGTCCAGATAGCCGCCCGGATCGCCGCGCATGTCCAGGATCAGCCCCTTCAGGTTGTTGGCGTCCAACTGGTTGAGCGCCTGGGTCAATTCACCGGCCACCGGCGCGGCGAACTGCGTGATGGCGATGTACCCGATTTCGCCCTCGAACAGCGCCGAGCTAACGAACTCGCGGGTGATGCGCGCACGGGTGATCGGCACGTCAATCGGCCCGTCCACGTCCCCGCGCAGCACGCTGAGCATCACCGACGTGCCCGCCGGGCCGCGAATCATGCCGATGGCTTCCTGAAGCGACATTCGCGTCACGTCTTCGCCATCGACGCGCACGATCACGTCGCCCTGGCGCAGCAGCTCACGCGCGGGCGAGCCGGCCATCGTGGACACGATCAGCACGCCGCCCGTCGCCTCGTCGGTGCGCACCGTCGCGCCAATGCCCTGGTACTCGCCCTGCATATCCTCGTTCTGCCGCGCAAAGGCTTCCGGGCCGGCGTACATCGTGTTCTCGTCGCCCAGCACGGCGATCATGCCGTTGAGCGCGCCTTCCATCAGCGCGTTGTCGTCGACCGTGTCGATGTCCACGAAGCGCTCGTGGATGATGTCCCAGGCTTCCCAGAAGGGCGCGAAAAGTCGCTCGGTTTCGGTGGGCTGGCCGGTCTGCGCCTGCGCCGGCGCGACATACCCGGAGCCGCCGAGCACATAGCCGATCAGAAAAATCGCTGTGGCGGCCAGGACGGCGCTTGCATAGCGTAGCGAGTGTTTCATGGTGGGATGTTCCATTCACCGCTTAGATCGTGTGAGAATCCATTATACGACAGCGCGGACCGGACGCCCACGAACAGACGTTCCCATCGGCGCGCCGAGATACATCCAAAGTCGGATTGACAGCCGCACGCTGTGCCCGTACACTGCCCGCAGCCTCGGATTCTGAGAAAAGGATGTGTGTGATTCCACGTGAGCTTGGCGCTGCGCCGGTCTACCTGATCCGCGTCGGCGTGACGGCGTTTCTGTACTCTATGATGTTCGTCGCGCTCGGCGTGTACTACGTCAACACGGTCCGGCTCGATCCGCTTCAGCTTGTGCTGGTCGGCACGACGGTGGAGACCACGATTTTCCTGTTCGAAGTGCCCACGGGCGTGGTGGCGGACATGCGCAGCCGCCGCCTGTCCGTGATCCTGGGCGATCTGATCATCGGCGGCGCGTACATCGTCCAGGCGTCCATCGCCACCTTCGGCGGAATCTTGCTCGCGCAGGTCATCTGGGGCATCGGCGAGACGTTCACCAGCGGCGCGTTTGACGCCTGGTTAGCCGACGAGGTGGGCGAGGCGCGTGCGGGAAAGGTCTACCTTCGCGCGGCGCAGGTCGGGCTGGTGTCCGGTATCGCCGGGACGGCGGCGGGCGCGCTGCTCGGCTCCCTGGACATCCGGCTGCCGATCCTGCTGGGCGGTGTGTTGTTCATCGCACACGGCCTGTTCCTCGCCCTGTTCATGCCGGAAGCCGGTTTCACGCCGCGCCCGCGCGAATCGCAACGCCTGTTCGGGCACTTCCGGGGCACGCTGGGTCAAGGGTTGCGTCTCGTGCGGGGACGCCCGGTGCTGATCACCATCCTGCTCATCGGCGTGGTGTACGGCGCATTCACCGAAGGCTTCGACCGGTTGAACGAGGCGCATTTCCTGAACAACATCGGCTTTCCCGATGCGAGCTTGCAGCCGGTGGCGTGGTTCGCCATCCTGTCCATCATCGGCGGGCTGATTAGCATGGTCGGCGCGGAAATCGCCCGGCGGCGCATCGATACGAGCGATCACCGGCAGGTGGCGCGCGCCCTGTTCGTGATCAGCATCCTGCTCAGCGCGGGCGTGGTCGGCTTCGGTCTGGCGGCGACGTTTGGCATGGCGGCGGCGATGGGCCTGGGCGTCGGCCTGTTGCGCACGCTGCGTGGGCCGCTCACCACGGCATGGCTCAATCAGAACGTCGATTCGCAGGTGCGCGCCACGGTGATTTCTATGGCGAACCAGTCCG
>JADZBY010000502.1 GCA_020851855.1 Anaerolineae bacterium | reverse complement strand
TTGGGCAGCACGATCTCGACGTGGTCGTACATGCGCGAGCACACTTTTTGCAGCCCGCGCGAGGCCGGTTTCAGCTCAGTGTGCACCAGACCGGCTTCTTCCAGGATGTTGATGTGCATGGTGGCCGTCGAGGCGGGCATGTCCGTCGCTTCGGCAAGCTCGGTGATGCTGCTGACGCGGTGACTCAAGTAGCGGAGAATGGCGATCCGTTTGTCCGAGGCAAGCGCTTTCAGCACTTTCTCGATCTCAACGGGGCGCTCGGAAGCGTTCGCGTCCACGCGGAGAATGCGCGGCTGGTTATAAGGCGATTCCTGGCGATCAAGGACCGACATGGACGCTCACTTATTCAATGCAACAGGAAAATCTGTTTTGAAAGATAATTACATGATAGACTACTTCATGTGGGCTGTCAATCACCCGGTCGTAGGAGAGAGAGTATGTTGCCCAAGCTGCCTAACCAACCACTCCACCCCCGCCCGCAACTCACGCGCGAGCGCTGGGTAGACCTGAATGGCCCGTGGCGATTTGCATTTGATGACGAGGATGCCGGGCTGGCGCAGGGCTGGATGAACCGCGCCGAGCCATTTGGCGCGACAATTACTGTGCCGTTTCCGCCGGAGAGCAACGCCAGCGGCATCGGGGACCAGGGCATGCATCCGGTGGTCTGGTATCGGCGGGTGATCCGCGTCGAGCCGGAGTGGCGCGCCGGGCGGCTGCTCTTGCATTTCGGCGCGGTCGATTACCGGGCGATGGTTTGGCTGAATGGCCTGCTGGTCGCGACGCACGAGGGCGGCCACACGCCGTTCACGGCGGACCTCACCACGGCGCTCAACGACGGCGACGAGCAGGTCATCGTCGTGCGCGCCGAGGACATGCCCACGGACCTTGCCCAGCCGCGCGGCAAGCAGTTCTGGGAGCCGAAAGCGCGCGATATCTTCTACACGCGCACGACGGGCATCTGGCAGCCGGTCTGGCTGGAGCCGGTCCCGGAGACGTACATCACGAGCGTGCGCTGGACGCCCGGCCTGGACCGTGGCCAGCTGGGGATGCGCGTCAAGCTCAACCGCGCGCCGTCCAGGCCGTTCACACTCGGCGTTACGCTCACCCTGCACGACACGCCGCTGGTGGATGACCGTTATTCCATGCGCGACAAGGAATTGCGCCGCGACCTGGGCCTCGAAGCGACGCGCACCATGAACTGGCGCAAGGTGACCTGGTCGCCGGATTACCCGAACCTGATCGACGCCGTGATCACGCTGTACGACGGCGACGTCATTGTCGATCAGGTAAAGAGCTACGCGGGCCTGCGCACGGTGGGCACGGAAAACGGCTATTTCCTGCTCAACGGCTCGCCGATTTACCTGCGGCTGGTGCTTGGGCAGAATTATTGGGAAGACACGAACCTGACAGCGCCTTCGCCCGAAGCGCTCTACGAGGAAGTGCGGCTGATCAAGGCGCTCGGCTTCAACGGCGTGCGCATCCACCAGAAGGTGGAAGACCCGCGCTTCCTGTACTGGTGCGACCGGCTGGGCGTCATGGTCTGGGGCGAGATGGCGAACGCTTTCACTTTCAGCACGGAAGCGGTGCGACGCCTGACGCGCGAGTGGATGGAAGTCCTGGAGCGCGACTACAGCCACCCGTGCATCATCTGTTGGGTTCCGCTCAACGAAAGCTGGGGCGTGCCCAATCTGGCCTATGATCCGGCGCAGCAAAGCTACGTGCGCGCCCTGTATCACCTGACGCACGCGCTCGACCAGACGCGCCCGGTCATCGGCAACGACGGTTGGGAGCACATCGCCACCGACGTCTTGAGCATCCACGACTACGCCACCGACGGCGAGTCGCTGCGCGAGCGGTACGGCACACCGGACGCGGTAAAACAGACCCTACTCTCCGCCCGGCCCAGCTTCCGCGCCCTGCTGCTGCCGGATGCTGTGCGGCACGGCGAGCCGATCATGCTCACCGAGTGCGGCGGCATCGCCTTTGCGCCCGATCCGGGCAAACCGTGGTTCGGTTACGGCACGGTCAGCGACCGCGATGCGTTCCTGGCGAAGTACGAGGAGTTGCTCAACGCGATCCTGGACAGCCCAAGCATCGTCGGCTTCTGTTACACGCAGCTGACCGACGTGCAGCAGGAGACGAACGGCCTGTTGACCGCCGACCGCAAGCCGAAACAGGACCTGACGCGGCTGTACAACATCACGCGCCGCCCGTCCAAGGCGCTGCCGGGCGAGGTGCTGACGCACATCCACCAGGCCGCCGAGGCGATCACCTACGGCGACGGCACGGCATGAGGGGACGTCTGCGCCGGCCCGTCTCCAACTAGCAGCAGCGCAGACCCACACCGGCTCCCGGCCCTGTGGGCACGGGCAGGGCAATCGCATCAAAATCCGCCATGAAGGCAGGAAGCAGGAAAACGCCTCACCCCCTGACCCCTCTCCACGCGGAGTACCGCGTAGAGAGGGGGAAGCGCGCGCCGGCATGGCAACCGATCTCCCCTCTCCATGCCGTCGGGGTCCCCCCTGGGGTGACGGACATGGAAAGGGGCCAGGGGTGAGGACGCTTTGATGCGTTTGCCCTGTGGGCACGGGGAACGGACCTGGGGCCAGGATTTTGCATGGGGTACAATGGGACGTAATTATCGTGAGATGTTACCGTCCGCCGAGGATGTGGGAGCGCTGCAATGGACCTGAACCAGTTAACCCGGATGATCGAGTGGCTCGACGAGGAACGCCGCCGCGACAAGGCCAAGATCGCCAAAATGGAAGAGCTGATCAGCCAGCAGCAAGACCTCATCGAGGCGATGACGCGCCGCATGAATGGCCTGGAAGGCGACCAGACCACCATGCGCTCGATGTTCGTGCCCGCCGGGCGCGACAATGAGGTCATCGACTTCCTGCGCGGCGAGATTCAGCAGGCCGTCGAAGTCTCGGAAGGCAAGCGCATCACCGCCGAGCGCGAGGCCGAGCGCCGCGCTGAACTGGCCCGCGAATCGATGATGCGGCCTGTGCGCGAACTGGGCGACCGGCTGGAGAAGCTGGAACGCGCCCAGGACGATTTGGCCGCCGCCCGCGTCGAGCGCGACCGGATCGCCAGCGCCATGGCCGCCCTGCAGCAGCGCGTCGAGGACGTGGCGAAACGCTTCGAAGAGCCGGAGCGCCGCCTTGCCTTCCTCGAAGAACAGCGCCGCCAGGACTCGCGCCGCATCTCCGAGACGCAGACGGAGCTTCCCGAAATCCAGAAGCAGATCGACGCCCTCAAACCCAAGCTCGACCTTCTGGAGTCGCTGGCGCTGCGCAATGAAAAGCTCATCCTCGACCTGCAGAGCGGCGACCGCGAGCGCGCCGAGACGATCCAGACCTTCATCGAGCAGCAAACGTTGCTCTCCCAGCAGCGCGACCAGCGCGTCGACGCGATTCAGCAGGGCTTCGGCCAGTACGAGGACGAGCTGCGCAAGCGGTTTGAGCGCTTCGAGACGTGGGCCGAGGCGTACCGCCAGATGAAGAAGATCATCGAGGACTTCGAGCGCATCGGAGAGCGCTTGGAGCGCCGCATCAACGAGGTGGCCGAGATGCAGCGCCTGTCTGAAGAGCGCTTCCGGCAGGAATGGAATAGCTGGAATATCGACGACCAGAAGCGCTGGAAGCAGTTCACGCTCACCAACGATGAGGCATGGCGCGTGCACGACAAGGAATTTGAGACGGTGCGCACGCGCATGGCCGAATTGGCCGCGCAGTTCATGCCCATCCAGGAAAGCCTGGATCGCATGTGGCGGCTGACGCGCGCGCAGGTCGAGCTGTACCGCGACCGGCTGCCCGCGCTGCTGGCCGAATTTGAACAGGCTCCGGAGCGCACCGGGCGCGCCAGCAACGGCAGCAGCGCAGCGGCCAGCCGCACCTCTCAGACCATGCGCGCGGTCACGGCGACCACCACGACCACGATCACGCCAGCCCCGTCCGAGTGAACGAGCCATCCGGCTCCGGCGTGAGCGGCGTCACAGCGGCGACGGCGTCGAGCGGCAGCGGCCCGTAGATGTGCGGGAAATGCTCGTCCGAGGCCGTCGCCGGGTGCTCCGCGTCGGCGGCGCTGGCCGGGTGGGACGGCGGCTCCCAGCGCAGCGGCGCACTCTCGCCCAGCCTGGCCGGATCGATGTGCAGCAGCACGAGGTCCGGCACATTCTGGTAGTAAGCATTCGCCACGCGCAGCAGTTGCGCCGCCGTCGAGCAATGAATAAAGCCTTCGGTTTCCAGGGACGAGGTGCGGTAGTCGCCCTTCAATTGCGCCGCGTCCCAGGCAGCGCGCTCTGTGATGTGGTAAATGTGCGTTCCCGTTACAGCCATCTTCACATACCTTCCCATACGCGCAATCCGTACCGACTCAGATAGATGGGCAGCGGGCGAAAGGCCGGGTTGGCTTCCTGCACCGCCCGGATCAGCGCCCGCTTTTCGCTCGACGTCTGGCCGCACAGCAGCGTGATCGAACCGCCGTCGCCGCCCGCGCCGTTGACTTTCCAGCCAATCGCGCCGTTCGCCTTCGCCACGTCGATGAGCAGGTGGGCGTCCTTGCCGACCAGCGCGGCGTTTAGCTCGGTCTGCGCCTCGGTGTTCATCGACATGGACCGGCCCAGGACATTCCAATCGCCGGCGCAGACGGCGTCGCGCGCCATGCGGGCCGTCTGGCGCAGTTTGTCCAGCGCCGCCCCTTCCGGGCCGCCTTCTTCCAGCTTGCGGATGACCGCCTCGTGCACCGGCGAGCTTTGGTGCGCTTTGCCCAGGAAGAACAGCACCAGCCGCCGCTCCAGTTCCCACCAGATGCTATTGGGGACCTGGATGGGCGAGACGCTGGCAAAGGGGTAGTGGTGCATTTCTATAAAGCTGAGGCCGCCGTAGGCCGCACAAAGCTGGTCCTGAATCCCACTTTGCAGCTTGAGTAGGTCCGTTTCGACGCGGTGCGCGGCGTAGGCGACCTCGTGCGCGGTCATCGTGCCCGGCGTCAGGCGGTCCAGCGCGCCGATGAGCGCCACCGTGATCGAGGCGGATGTTCCCGTCGAGCACCCGGCGGGCACTTCGCTGTACACGGTGATGTGCAGGCTGATGTCGTCGGGGATGCCCATGTACTCGATGGCCGCTTCGAGCAGCGGATGGCGAATCCATTGCGTATTGCCGGGCACGACGGTGTAGGCGTCGCCGTAGTTCTCCGCGTACAGCACGACGCGCTCTTCCCGCGAGCGCGCCGGGTAGACCTTGATCTGGACCTCGACGTACGGGTACACGCCGATATTGAAGATGACGCCGTGCCCGGCGAACCAGGTATCCGTCCAGCCGCCGTTGTCGCAGATTCGGATGGGCGCAACGCTGTTGATGACGCGCAAAGGAGTGCCCGAAGGCTCGGATGGGTGACCCACGACGAGATACCCTGCTTTCTGAGATGTGAATACGATAGAACCTGTTATGCACTTTGAGCGCCGGACAGTACGCAGAACGACGCAGCCAAGACACGTACCTCACCCCCGGCCCCTTTCCACGACTGCCACCCCAGCGGGGACCCCGGCAGTCGTAGAGAGGGGAGCATACCTGTGCCGTTCCCCCTCTCTATGCGGTACTCCGCGTGGAGAGGGGGCAGGGGGTGAGGTCGCAAGTTCACGACAGGCTCTAGCGCTGCGCTACTCTCGCCCCCGGCTCAAAGGGGGTAGGGAAAGAGCGGACAACGCAGGCGTTATCCCTACGCACCCACCCTTGCGCCCCTCTCGCCACGAGACAGAGAGGGATCGGGGGAGTGAGGGTCCCTACCTACTTGACCGTCGACTCGGCGGCGAGCTGGGCGGCCTTCTCGATGGCCTGCACGATGCGGTAATAGCCTGTGCAGCGGCACAGGTTGCCGGTGATGCTCTGCTCGACCTGTTCCACTGACGGCGCGGCGTGCTCTTCGAGCAAC
>JADZBY010000501.1 GCA_020851855.1 Anaerolineae bacterium | reverse complement strand
CGCTGCGCATGGCCAACGACAGGCGCGTGATGACCGCCTCGACGGGATTCAGGCCGGGCCGGCTGCCCGCCGCCACGAACAGGATCACGATCAGCGCCGCGCCCAGCACGATCACGATCCCGGCCACACCCAACAGGACCGCCCGCCGGGACCGCCGCTGTGTTCCGCTCTCCGCCATCAACGCACCCCTACCGCTTCCGTTGCTGCCCCACCGGACGCCGGCGCGGCCCGTTCGCTGCGCCGCACCAGCAACCGCCCCAACCCGGACGCCGCCAGCAAAATATACACCAACATCAGCGGCAGGTAATAGCGCTGCCAGGCGAACGGGATGGCCAGCGAGCCGACCATCACGGCGGCGGCCCAGGCCAGGATGACCCACGCCACCAGATCACCGCGCAGCGCATCCACCACGAGCGCGCCAAGACCCAGCGCCGCCAGCATGGTCAGGCCGATGCCGATGACCGGCCCCCAGTCCCAGCCATTGACCGCCGAGGCCTGGTAGGCCGTGACCTGCGCGCCCACGTAACGCCCCCAGTCCGGCGACTCGAAATACTGCGGCGCGGTCAGAAACGGCGCGGCGATCAAGGCCGCCACGCGCTCGGACGGCTGGCGGTAGGTGAACGGCGAGCCGCGCGCCTGGGAGTCGAGCAAGTCGGCGCGGATGGCCAGCGACAGCCGCAGCGCGCCGACCGGATCGCGCCAGAAGCCCGGATTGAGCGCAAACCACACGCCCAACGCGACCAATCCGGCGAGCGCCACGCGCAGCATGGCCCGCCACGAGCGCGCCCGCCACACCGCCGCCGCCATCGCCGCGCCGAGCGCCCCGGCGGCGACCAGCAAGCCGGTGTGTTTCGCGGCGACGGTCAGGCCGATCAACAGGCCGAGGATGGCGTAGCGAAGCCAGGCCGGCATGCGCTTGAGGAATCCCGTCGCGCTGGCGGAGTGTTCCGCGACGATGATCGCCACCAGCCAGGCCATCGTCAGCAGCGAGAAGAGGATCAGGCTGCCTTCCAGCATCGCCCGCCGCCCGTTGAGCAGGATAACCGGGTGCAGCGCATAGAGAAGGGCCGCCGGGTAGGCCATCGAGCGCAGCCGGAGATGCCAGCCCAGGATGAAGATCGGGATCAGGCCCAGCGCCGTCATGAGCGCCGACGGCCAGCGGGCCAACCGCAATGCCTCGCTGGTCGGGATCGTGCCGTTTTCCTGGTTCCACGCGCGCGGCATCTCCCAGACGTACACGCCGGGCAGCGTCTCTTTGCCCAGTCCGGCCAGTTGCCATGTCATGCCGATGGTGTACTTGCCCAAGACGCCGTTGATCAGGCGCAGCATCATGTCGCCGTCGGGCGCGTCGGGCGCAACGTAACCCTGCTGCGGGGCGCGGCCTTCCACGATGCCGAACCAGTCGCGCGCCATGGACATCTGCATATACTCGTCGCCGTGTTCGGGCACACGCGGCGCGCCGAGCAGGATGTACAGCATCAGCGCCAGCAAAAATGCGCCGTCCGCCAGTCGCTTTCGGCTATTCGACATGCCGCACCCTCGCCGCGCGCCACAGCGCGCCCACCACCGCAACCAACCCGCCGCCCAGCGCCAGCGCATAGGGCATGGCCAGCGGCAGGTAATAGCGCTGCCAGGGGACCGGGTTCAGGGCCAGCAGCGCCGCCGCCAGGAAGAGCGCCACCGCGCCAAAAACGAGTCCCGCCGCGCCGCGCCGCCGCACGACGACCGCCAGCCCGATCAGCGCCAGCGCCGCGCCGAGCACGCCCAGCCCGCCCCAGGCGATTCCGGCCAGCCCGGCGGATTCATAGGCTGCGATCTGCCCGCCAATCCATTCCGGCCAGCCCTGCGCCGCCTCGTAATACTGCGGCGGGCCGAGCGGCGCACTACCCAGGGCCGCCATGCGCTCGCCGAGGCTGGTGAAGCCGCCGAACGCCGCCGTCTGGCCGGCCAGCAGTTCCGCCCGCAGGCGCAGGACTTCCCCCGGCATCCGCAGCGGCATATTCCACCACGCCGGGTTCAGGGCAAAGAAGACTGCGCCCGCCGCCAGCATCGCCATGACGGCCCCGGCCAACGTCCGCGACGCCTTACGCCGCCCGATCCATGTTAACGCGACCAGCGCCGGCGGGAAAACGATGATTGCCGTGTGTTTGGCCGTCACCGCCAGCCCGGCCACGATGCCCAGCCACAGCCAGCGCCGCCACGCCGCCGCGCCGCGCCGTTCCAGCCGGCGTGCGAGGTCCACCGCGAGCAGCAGCGCCAGGCTGAGCATAGCCAACAGCGCGCCCTCGAAGGTCGCCCGGCGCGCATTCAGCAGAACGGCGGGCAGCGTGGCGTAGATGAGCGCCGCCAGCCACGCGCCCGGCCCGATCAGCCGCCGCGCAAGGGCATACATCGCGGCGATGCTGACCGCGCCGAACAGCGCCGAGGTCCAGCGCGCCACGAATAGCAACTGGTCGTCCGGCGCGTGCCCGTTTGCCCGGTTAAATTCCAGGTCCGCGCCCCATAGCCATTGGCTGTTGACGCGCTCGGCGGGGAT
>JADZBY010000500.1 GCA_020851855.1 Anaerolineae bacterium | reverse complement strand
TCGAGATCGATCACCAGCTTGTCGAGCCGGAAGAGCAATACCTGCGGTCCATCTTCCCGGATATGACCCCGGCGCGGCGGCTGAGCCTGACCGACGAGCACCGCCGCATGGTGAAGATCGCGGCGGAACTGGCGCTGCATTACGCCGAGAGGCTCGAAGGCTGGCTCTTGCTCGAAGGCAATTACGGCGCGGGCAAGACGCACCTCGCCGCCGCCATCGCCAACTTCCGCGTGGAGCGCGGCGACCCGGTTCTGTTCGTGACCACGCCCGACCTGCTCGACTACCTGCGCGGCACGTTCGGCCCGAACTCGGAGATCGGCTACGACGAGTTGTTCGAACGCATCCGCAAGTCGCCGCTCCTGGTCCTGGACGACCTGGGCGCGGAGAACCAGAGCGCCTGGGCGGTGGAGAAACTGTACCAGCTTCTGAACGACCGCCACCGGCTGGCGCTGCCCACCGTGGTCACCACGAATCGCGACCCGGCCCTGATCGAGCCGCGCATCCGCAGCCGCCTGCTCGATCAGGCGCTCACCCGCGTCGTGACGCTGGCCGTGCCGGACCGCCGCTCGCCGGTCATGACCTGGAGCGAGGCGGACCTCACCAACCTGGACCGGTATCGCGACATGACCTTCGACAACCTCGACCCACGCACCGGCGAAGGGCTGCCCGACGCCGATTTGCGCCGTCTGAGCGAGGCGATCCAGGCGGCAAGGGCGTATGCCAACAAACCGGCAGGCTGGTTGGTCTTCACCGGACCGCCCGGCGCAGGCAAAACGCACCTCGCCGCCGCCATCGCGCACGAGTGCAAGTACCAGGGACGGCGCACGCTGTTCGTCACGGCGGGCGACCTGCTCGGCCACCTGCGCGCCACGTTCTACCCCGGCTCGACCGTTCAGCACGACAAGCGCATGGAAGAGATCAAGAGCGCCGACATCCTGATCATGGATGACCTGAGCATCGAAGAGAAGGGCATGTCGTCCTGGGCGCGCGAAAAGCTGTACGAAATCCTGCTACACCGCTTCGACTACGCGCTGCCGACAGTGATCACCACGCTCCAACCGCTGAGCGAGATGGACGCCCGGCTGCGCAGCCGGGTGACGAACGAAGCGCGCAGCCTGGTGGTGGCCGTCACCGCACCGCCGTACCCCGGTCGTACGCCGAAACGCCGCGCCGCGCTGCCCAGGAAGTAGAGCCTCACCCCCTGGCCCCCTCTCCACGCGGAGTACCGCGTAGAGAGGGGGAATAGCGCGGCAGCAGGGCGGGCAACACCCCCTCTCTACGACTGCTGGGGGCCCCGACCGGGTTCCCCTTGAACGCTTGCGTTCAATGGGTGGTCTGGGGTGGCAGGTGTGGAGAGGGGCCGGGGGTGAGGCAAGGTCCGCCGCGCCGTATGATTTGCCCTCTGCCGCGCGCCCCGGTATGCTCACGCGCCATTGGGCCGGATTCCGGCTGTGCGGATACCCGTGGAGATGGAACCCCTCATGAAAATCACAGTGCTCGGCGGCGGCGGTGTGCGCACTCCGCTGCTGGTCGCCGCCGTCATGCGCCGCGCCGCGCGTATTTCCCTGACCGAACTGTGCCTGATGGACATCGATGCCGAAAAGCTCCGGCTGGCCGGGCAGTTGTCGCGGCTGGTGGGCAAGCTGCTCGGCAGCGACCTGGCCATCACCACCACGACCGACGCGCGGGCCGCGTTGGCCGGCGCGAGATACGTCATCACCTCGATCCGCGTCGGCGGGGAAGCGGGCCGCGTGCTGGACGAGCGCATCGCCCTGAAACACGGCGTGCTCGGCCAGGAAACGACCGGCCCCGGCGGCTTTGCGATGGCATTACGCAGCATCCCGGCGCTGCTCGGTTACGCCCGGCTGATCGACGAGGTCAGCCCCGGCGCATGGATGTTCAATTTCACCAATCCTGCCGGGCTGGCGACGCAAGCGCTGAGCGATAGCGGCTTCCGGCGTACGGTGGGCATCTGCGACGGCGCGAACAGCGCCCAGCACGCCGCCGCGCATTTCCTGGGCGTCGATGCGAAGGAATTACGCGCCGAGGTATTTGGCCTGAATCACCTGTCCTGGGCGCGGCGCATCTGGCACAACGGCGTCGACGTGCTGCCGCGCCTGCTGGCGGACCCCGCCTTTATCGCTGGATCGAGCATGAATATCTTCGCGCCCGCCCTGATCGAAGCGACCGGCATGTGGATGAACGAGTACCTGTACTACTACCACGAGGCCGATCAGGCGGTGCGCGCCATCCAGGCCGACGAGATGACGCGCGGCGAGGAAGTCCGGGCGCTCAACGGGCGGCTTCTGGAACAGCTGCGCGCCATCGACATCGAGAGCCAGCCCGACGCCGCGCTGCGTTTTTACCACGCCTACAACAACCGCCGCAGCGCTACGTACATGCACTACGCCCGCGCCGACGCCCCGACGATGGACGAGGCCGACGACGCCGCGCCGACCGGGACGTTTGACGCGGCGGAAGGCGAAGGGTACGCGGGCGTGGCGCTCGACCTGATCGAGGCCATGGAGCGCAACGAGACGCTGTACACCGCCGTGAACGTGCCCAACGCCGGCGCAATTGCCTCGATGCGCGAAACGGACGTGGTCGAGGTGAGCTGCGTGGTGGACCGGGACGGCGTGCGTCCGCTGGCTATCGGGCGCATCCCCGACGCGCAGGATGCGCTGATGCGCAGCGTGAAGCATTACGAGCGGCTGACCGTCGAGGCGGCGCTGACCGGCTCCCGGCGCACGGCGATTCTGGCGCTCGTGGCCCATCCGCTCGTGCTGTCCTACTCGCTGGCCGAAAAGCTGGTGGATGCGTACCTGGACGCCCACGCGCCACACCTGGGAGACTGGCGCTGATGGCAGGCTCCTGGCGCAGATCATGATGGCGGGCGCGTCACGACGCGCCCCTACACGTTTCGCCGCTGTAGGGGCGGCTCGTGAGCCGCCCGGAAGCCTGTTCCCAAAAACCCTTGAATCTCGCACAGGATCAAGCGCGGATCATGATGGCGGGCGCGTCGCGACGCGCCCCTACACGTTTCGCTGCTGTAGGGGCGGCTCGTGAGCCGCCCGGAAGCCTGTTCTGCCCCAATTCCGTGACATGAGCGCCACGAAGCCGGTTCAGGCCGCTCTGCGTTGGCGGCGGATGTACACGAACCAGTACACCGCCGCGACCATCAAGCCGCCGCCGATGATGTTCCCGATGGTGACCGGGATCAGGTTGTCCAGGAAGCCGCCGACCGTCAGGCCGGACGTATTCACGCCGAGCGACGCGACGAAGGCCGGATCGAACTGCTTCACCAGCAGCGCCACCGGGATGAAATACATGTTCGCCACGGAGTGCTCGAACCCGGCGGCGACGAAGGCCGTGATGGGAAAGAGGATGGCCAGGATTTTGTCCGTCGTGGTGCGCGCGCCGAGCGTCAGCCACACGGCGAGGCACACCAGCGCGTTGCACATCATGCCCAGCGCCACAGCCTGCGTGAAGCCGAGGCTCACTTTGGCGCTGGCGATGCTCAGTATGGTCTTGCCGACCGCGCCGCCGCCAAAGGCATACTGCCCGGTCAGGAACATGAGCAGCGCCGTGGCCAGCGAACCGGCCAGATTGCCGGCGTAGACCAGCGCCCAGTTGCGGATCAGCGCCCGCGTGCTCACCTTGCCGCTGGCCCAGGCAATCACGATCAGGTTGTTGCCGGTGAATAGCTCTGCGCCGGCCATGACCACCAGGATCAGGCCCAGGCAGAACGCCAGCCCGGCCAGGATGCGCGTCACGCCGTAGGGCAGCGCATCGCCCGCCCCGGCGATGACCGTTGTGGAGAAGATGCCGCCCAGGCTGATGAACGCGCCCGCCAGAAAGCCGAGGATGAGGATGCTGACCGCGTCGAGACGGGCCTTGGCGGTCCCGACCTCTTCCGCCTTGCGCGCCACTTCGGCGGGCAGCAAGGCGTCGACGCGAATTGCCGGATCGGTCATAAAACGAGGTTGCCTTTCTTTTCCGATCAAAATGCTTTGATGCCTAATGCCCCAAGCGTTCTCCACAGTGGAGAAGGGAGAGGCTGCGGGCGGCTCACGAGCCGCCCCTACACGGGGCGACGTGATACACACGCGCCGGTTCGGTCGGGGCGGCCCACGAACTGCCGCTACACGGGGCGACGTGATACACGCGCCGGTTCGGTCGGGGCGGCCCACGAACTGCCGCTACACGGGGCGACGTGATACACGTGCGCCGGTTCGGTCGGGGCGGCTCACGAACTGCCGCTATACGGGGCGACGTGATACACACGCGCCGGTTCTGTAGGGGCGCGTCGCGACGCGCCCGCCGCCAGATTTCCCCACCCCTTCCAGGAAGGGGCGATACGCTACTCGCTCGCCTGCCAGCGCACCGAGACGCGCGTGCCCTGGCCGGGTTCGCTTTGCAGGTCGAGTATCGCGCCCACCGCCAACGCCCGCTCGTGCATGATGCCCATTCCCATCCGGCTGGAGCTGACGGCGGTGGGAGCGAAGCCCTTGCCGTTGTCCACGATGCGCATCTCGACCGTGCCGTCGCGCACCTGCAAGGATACCTCGACGCGCGTCGCGGACGCATGTTTCACGACGTTATTGAGCGCTTCCTGGGCAATGCGATAGAAGCTGATCTTCAACTCCGGGATGGGCGGCTCCCAGTCATCCACCTCGACCTGAATATCCATCGGTCGCCGGCTGTGCATGGCGTCCGCAAGCTGGGTGAGCAGCGCCTTCATCTTGGACGCCAACAGGGCGCTGGGCCGCATCTCCAGGAGCAGCGTGCGCATCTCCGCCAGCGCGCCGCGCGTCAGCTGGTGAAGCTGCGCCAGCCGGTCCGGGACTTTTTCGGGCGTTTTCTGCCACTGAAGGCGCAACGATTCGGCAATGATGCTGGCGGCAAACAGCGATTGGCTGACCGCATCGTGCAGCTCGCGCGCCAGGTGTTCGCGTTCCTGGGCCGCCGCCATCTTCTGGGCCGCCTCGGAGAGCAGGACGCGCCCCAACGCCTGCGCGCAATAATCGACCACCGACAGCACGAAGTCGCGCTCGCCGTCGTCGAAGCGGTGCGGCCCGTCGAAGCTGAGGCACGCCCCGCCCACGATGTGACCATTGGTCCGCAGCGGCACACACGCCCACGCTCCGGTTGGACGGGCCAGGGCATCGCCTTCGGCCACCGGCAGCGCAAGGAACCGCGCCGCGTCGTCCTGCGACTCGATCCAGATCGGCTGCTCGGTGCGCACGGCGGCGGCGAGGCCCACGTCCGGGTCATCCAGCGGGATAGAGCGCAGGCGCTCTGGCGGCGGATCGTCGTAGCCGAACATCTCGACTGCCTTCAACGCCTTGCCCTCTTCGTCCAGCATGGCGACAAGCCCCGCCGTCGCGCCGAGCGCCTGGAGTCCGTTGTTCACCAGGACCTGGATCACGTCGCTGGGCGTCAGCGCCGCGGCCAGTTTCACGGCGAGATCGCGCAGCTGGCGAAGGCGCTGCACATTTCGCATCCGCTCGGTGACTTCGTCGGCCACGATGTTGACGCCGACGATGCGGCCCGTGCCATCCCTGAGCGGCGTCCAGTTCTCGATCCACGTGCGTATCACACCCGGCTGGGCGGGCGTTTCCCCCTGAAGCTCCACGTTCAAGTTCGGCTCGCCGGTTTCGATAACGCGGCGGAAAGACGCCTCGGTCAGGTCCGCGAGGGCCGGCACGACCTCTCGCAGCGTGCGGCCCAGGTGGGCAGAGGCCGGGACGCCGTTCATCTCGGCCAGCTGCTCGTTGATGCGCAGGTAGCGTAGCTCGGCGTCCAGCGCGCACAGGCCGATCGGGGCGCTGTCGTAGATGCTTTCGATCTCCGCAAGCTGACGCCGCACCATGTCTTCGGTTTTCTGCAGCGCCAGCTCCACGAACTTGCGGTCGGTCGTCTCCCAGGCGGCGTTCAGCAGGCCCCATGCGTTTTCCTGCGGCAGGCGGATGCGGTGCAGCGACCAGGAGAAATAGATGTCTTCAAGCGGGCCGTCCGGCGTGCGGCGCATGGTGTTGTGCTCGTCGTGCGCGCGGTGCGGCTCGCCCGTGTCCAGGACGCGCCGGCACAGCGCGTCGAGGCGTCGTCCCGGCTCGGGCCACAGCTCATCCAGCGTCTTGCCGAGCATGGCTTTGCCGGGCGCAAGCGCCTGATAGGCCGCGTTCGCCATCTGCACCGTCAGGTCGCTGCCGCGTATCAGGCATACGGACATGGGCAGGTGGTCCACAAGGGCCTTGAGCAGCGCACGTTCCGCCTCAAGCGCCATTTCAGCCTGCTTGCGCGCGGTGATGTCCTGCACCGTGCCGACCAGGCGCATGGCGCGCCCGTTCTCAAACTGAGCCTGCCCGGTGGCCTCGACCCAGCGTGTGACGCCGTTGAGGCGGTTTTCCACCCGAAACTCCGTGTGATAATCGCCGTCGCCAGCCGGGTCAAGCGCCGCGCCCACAGCCGCCTGCACGTGCGTACGGTCCTCGTCGTGCACACCACGGATGAACGTGTCATAGTTCACGCTGTCGTGCGCGCCGATTCCCCACAGCTCGCGGGTTCGCGCGTCCCACTCGATGACGTTGGCGGGCACGTTGAAATCGTGGATGCCGAGCTGCGCGGCGTTTTTGGCCATCAGCAGGCGTTGTTCGCTGACCCGCAGGCGCGCCTCGTTCCGCCTGACGTCGGTCAGGTCGGTCAGCGTCACCGCCACGCCGTCTTCGACGCGGATGATGTCGGTGCGCACCCAGCGGTCAGTTCCCGGCACGCTCCGCTCGATGGTGCGCGGTTGCCCCGTTTCGGCCACGCTCACACACCACTCAAACGGGCCATCCGGTCGGGCGCTCGCCGGGGAGACTTCCAGAAGGCGCTTGCCGACGAGCACGTCCGAAGGGTAACCGGCGATGGTGTGCACCGCCGGATTGGAATACTGCCACACGAAATCCACGATCCGGCGCTTTTCGTCCCGGACGCTCTTCAGGATCATGAAGCCATCCAGCGACGCCTCGTTGGCCGCCCGGAGCCATGCCTCACTCTGCTGCCGCGCCGTCTCAGCCTGCCGACGCCGGGAAATGTCGTGGAAGACCAGCACAGCCCCCTTCACCATGCCGGCCTCGTCGCGCACCGGGGTAGCGCTGCTCTCCACGGGCAGGCATGCGCCGCCCTTCGCCGCAAGCAGGACGGGCATCACCTCGACCGGCTGCCCATGCTGGAGCACACGCAAGGCCGGGTTGGCCAGCGGCTCGCGCGTCGGCTCGTTCAGGGCGCGATAGATCGTGTCCACGGCCTGCCCGGCGGCGTCTGAGATGGACCAGCCCGTCAATTCGCTGGCCACCGGGTTCAGGAACAGCACACGGCCCACCTCGTCGGTGATGATCACGCCGTCGCCCAGGCCGGTCAGCGTGGTCTGGAACCAGCGCCCCTGCTGGACAATCCATCGCTCGGCCTGCCTGCGCCGCTCGTGCAGCCAGCTCAGGCTGACGGTGGTCAGCATGAAGATGGCAAGCTGGATCACGTTGATGAGCGCCGCGCCGCCGTGTTGGGCCGGATCATGAAAGGTGAGGCTAACGGCGGCTGCGGACAGGACAATGGAGAGCAGGCCGGGTCCCAGGTCGCCGTACCATGTGCTCAGCACGACGGCGGCCCAGAACAGCAGAAACGGCGCGCTTTCGAACACCGATTGGAACAGGGCGGAGATCAGCAGCGCCACGCCCACCGCGCCAATCGCCAGACCGTAGCGCAGGACACTGCTTTGCCGCGTGGCCAACCCGCCATACGTCGGCAAGAGCGGATACGGGGTCCGGGACCTTCGGATCGAGAGGAAGTTCGCCATCAGGACCGCCTAAATACCGCCCCAGTCTCTGCCCAACTGTCCTTTCCCGACCACACGCGCCTACAGAGTGTGTCTGAGGAGGGGCCAGCTGAAGGCGAGAGAAGAGGAGAGGGTTGTAAAGTGGCCCACGCACACGATGCGACTGCACCTTGCCTCGCGGGGCCAGTTCATGATGATATGAGTATACCGTTTTTATGCCCCACATGGCGAAAAACCACGTGCGGGCAGGGAGCAGGAAAACGCCTCACACGGAATGCCCGGCAAGGTTGTAGGTCAGCCCGACGCTGAAGCGACCGGGCTGAAGGGACGAAACCCTTCGGGCTGAAGCGTAATTCCCTAGAGCTTTACATGAAAGAGGATACACCACAGGCGATGAAAGTGAGTAGACTGAGGGGGTATCCACTGAGGAGACCGGAAACACGACAGTCCCGCGAGGCTGACTAGAGCTAGGTCGAGCTG